>JAJDEL010000696.1 GCA_029259835.1 Planctomicrobium sp.
CGCACGTACGGATCGATTGTTCCTTCTGGCTCAGCAATCGCGTTGGCGTTGCGAGTGGAACTGCCTCGCCAGTATTTGATTTTTCCGTCTGGTCCAATGACGCGACGATTCGAGGCAAATTTTTCGACTTTGCCTTTCCCGTATCCGATGTGTGAGACGGGACGTGGAGCCTTCACGGCGACACTAGCTGCCGCGGCGGTTCTGTGGATTGCGTCTCTGGCAAAGGCTTCGCCGAACATCATCGCTGGATGACCATGAGCAGCCAAAATCTCTGCGGCGGTAAAGTCTACGCCAGGCGCATCGTGTTGATGCACCACATGCACACTGACGCGGTCAGTCGTTGTTCCAACTGCATCGGCGAGGGCTTCGATCCACGCATCGTGTGTACCGTTTGAAATTGCAACCCAATCGATCACGCATAGCACGATTGGTTTTTCATCCGTCAGCAGTATTAAACCCCGAGCGCTGAGTGGATCGACAATCCGCTCGACAGGTTTCACGAACCCATAGCAAAGTGGATTTCCAACCGGCGGCGTCACATCGCATTGAAACGTCGCGATTTGCAGCGGCGTCTTTTCGCTCCCGTTGTTCTGAGCCAGGCAAACGTTACACAATCCCGCGAGTAGAAGGGTGAAGTTGAAAATGTAAATGCGCCCATAATTGGCGTTGGAACGGTTCATTGAATTCATCTTTCAGAGAAATTGCATCGAGAGAAAATCAAGCGGCGAACTCACTGCTGCTTCACTCTTGGGAGTTGCCAACGGACGGTTTCGATGTGCGTTTTATTATCTGATCCGCGAAAACTGTAACATGAGATGAGTTTTCCGTCGTCGGCTTGGACAGTGTTACCAAAGCCGCCGCCGCTGGCTCCGATGTTTTGATCATCGATGACGAGACGGTCACGGTCAAAACCCCAGGTTTCACCATCATCGTCGCTGAAGATTGCTCTTAATCCGAGGGAGTGACCATCGGTGGAACTGCTTCGCACTGTGAAGGTCAGCAGCAGTCGACCATCTTTCAGGCTCAGAAACCGTGGATACATCTCGCCACCAGCTCCGAACGTGCCATGCTGACCGTGTCGCCGCCAAGTTGTGCCGTTGTCGGTTGAAGCCCAAAGCATCATGCGATCAGCCTGATCACCATTCTCTTTTCCAGCAGACTTTAAGTCGGGGGAACTCCAGTGGGGACCAGTGGCGTCAACGCGTAGGACGTGCAACAGCTTGCCAGATTTCGTGCGATAGGTTGTTGATTGAGAGAAAAATCCATCAACGTCAATCCAACCAGCTGTATCGGGCTTAAGTGACTTATCCCAGGTCTTGCCACTGTCATGAGATCGCCACAATGCAACGGTTGATGGTGCTTGCTCACCGCCGTGCTGCATACTGACGCCGAACATGGTGATCATCTTCAGAGGAGCATCTGGGGCGGGGATTTCAAACACGGACCAATCGGTTGCCGTGTTGGCACCGGCGGGAAATCCTTCAGGACCAATGCGATGTTCCAACCAGGTCTTTCCATCATCCGTTGAACGAAACAGTTTGCTGTATGTATACCCAGTCTTGTTAGCAGCGTCTTGTTTCAGAAAATGGCACGGCATCAGCAGCGTACCGTCGGAGAGTCGATTCAATGAGAATTCCCGACCATGAACATCGAGGTGTTCTTCGCGCGGTCCCCAAGTTTTTCCACCATCGTTTGATCGCCAGAAGATCGCACGTTCTAGATATGGAGTACCTGCTGGCAGTTTATTGTGTGGCACGCCACCGTACGAGAACGCGACAATCAGCATTTTGTTGCCGCCGAGCCGTGTGATCCACGGCTTGTAATCGTTAGGAATTCCCAGTGGCGTGCGAGTTGCCGGAATTGATTCGCCCATCAACCGATGTGGCGCAAGAACTTTGACAGGGCGATCTGGTTCACCAGCCACACACAAAACGGGGAACTGGCCTAGCAGAACGGCTGTGATAAAGACTTTTACTAGGTCGTGAAGATCACACATGATGTCGAATGTCCTTTCTTGGACAGTGTTGACAGTATCGAAGTGTGATGCAACCTTCTCTCCCCAAGGAGAGGGGATAAAAGTTGCCGCGATGTGGCAGTGATAGGGGTTTTTAAACACGCTTTGATGCCAGGAAGGTACACAACCATCACTCCAGTGCACTTCTCGTTCAATGATTGGATACCGGCAGTCTCAATGCAGAACAGGCGTCACTCAAGAAATGAGTGACGCCTGTTGAAAGGAGCAAAATTCAATTATTTCCGCTATGAAATCAGAAACTCCAATCAGCGAAGAAGTAGAACTGGTCGGCATCGTTTCGGTTGGCGACAGCAGCGTTTGGGTGACCGTCGACTGCGTCTCCGTAGAAGAACCAGAAGTAGCCGGTTTGCAGCTTCAGGTTTTTGTTCACAGCATACGTTGCGACGAGGTCAACTTCGGTTCCCAGATTGCGACTGGCGGTTGTTGTGACTCCTCCAAATGGAGCACCAGCAACGTTCCAAATGGCGTCTTCTGCTTCTGCCTTTTTGAACCAGTGTACGGCAGTCAGAAGTGTCAGTTTTTTCGTGGGCTTGACCGTGATTTGAGTGCTGTAGTCGATCAGGTTCTGACCGTTGAAGTTGTCAATCAGGCCCCAGTACGCATGCCCCAGCGGGAACAGGGTACTTACCGTGTGATTATCCCCATCGGTAGGATCGTCATCGCCTGATCCCCAGAAGAAGACTCCTGAAAGTGTTGGTGTCCATGGCAATTGATGGAATGTCAAGCCGCTGTTGCTGGAAATAAATCCGGCAGTCACATCCTGAGCAGGACCAGCTCCGACGACATCTTCTCCAACTTGAAACGCTCCTTCCCAATCCCAACCAAAGGTTAACCAGTCACAGCCGCATTCATCTTTGATAGGATGTTTCCCAGCGTAACGAGCACCAAATGTGTGTCGATTCCCGTCGATTCGGTCGGCGCGGTCAGCGTCTTCATCCAGCCATAACCAGTACAGATCCAACGTCCCTTTCGGGGCTTGTTTATAGGTTGCGTAAACTCCGCTGAACCAACGGCTTTGGTCAGGATTGTCAAATGAAGTGGGTCGGTAGGTATTCCCAGTGGCTCCATTGACTGGGCGTGTGGCGAATGCGTCAATGTTCCAATCCGGGCTGGTGTAGTACAGCTTAGCCCCTTCAAAGTTCCTGAACGTGTTCGACCAGCCGAGTGGAGAAATGAGGTGCTGCGATCCGTATTTCAGGAACTGACGTCCAGTACGCAGGCGAAGCGCTGTATCGCCGGAGCCGAGCAGTTTCATATCCCCGTAATACTGCAATAAGTCAAACCGATTTTCGTCGATGGGCAACTCTGGCAAGTCGGCATTGAAAGTTGGAGCATCAATCGCCTGTACGTATCCTGTAAATTGGTCGCCATGTTTTACTTCCAGGTAAGGCGTGATACGCCACTGGTTGTAACTCGAACGACCTGCCGGAACTGGCGGTCGTAAGCGATTGCTTTCTTCAAGAAAACGGTAACGCAAAGATCCACCGATTGAGTACGTCCAGTCCCCGATCTTCTGATTCTTCAAACCAGCCAGGAGTGGTTCATCACTACAAATGCTGCTGAGCCAGCCCTGTTGTTCGCACCCGTACGAATCACAACCACCGATGCCGGGGGCGCACGAATTTGCATCACACGCAAACGAAGGAGGCGATCCTGGTTCGACTGCAATTGGTGGAGGATTGTTCAATTCGTTAAAAAGAACCGGCGTCACGACGCTCTGCTCTTTCGAATTCGAAAACAGATCTTCCACTGAAGGGATATGTTCGACCTGTACCTCCTGCGAGTAGGAGACATTTTGGACCATACCTGACAAAGCTAACGAGAAAATAAGGCGTTTTAACATTTGAAGTTCAGCAACTTTTGAGAAACGGTGACTGACTGAATTTGTTGTGCTGACCGAGTATCAGAAAAACATGAAAGAGTGAGAAACCGGTGGTTGTACAACATGGTAAATCGTCCTAAACCAACTCTTCGCTGGAGCGTGAGGATCGGGATTTCACTGCTAAACACACTGTCCAAACTGGTAATCGGAACAACCGGAACACTCTCACATTGCCTTTTGACAACATGCACAGAACGCACACTTTTACTGACCGTGGATGCACAGCCTTCGCCTTGAACCGGTGGATTCTGCAGGTGCAAGCTTATCTGGATAAAACAGAGAATCTGTCAGCATTTCACTGACATTCTAGGAACAAAACGTTCGGCGAAGATTCCTCTGAACAGGTGAGGTTTGCAGCCACTCTGGTTTCGATGTCTCATCAAATGAATTCGGAGAAGATCATGGGACAGAATAAAATATTCAAGGTTGGCACTCTTGTTGGATGGTTTGGAATTAGGATCGGTAAAAATCGAGTTGCACAGAGACCTCCAGCCCGATAACTTCTACATGGTCTGGTGTTCTTTCAATCGAAATGAAACGAATCAAGAAGCGTTAAGATGAAGTTCACTTCGCGCGACGGCTGTGTTGCAATTGTATTGGTGAGCGAAAACCGTTTGTCTTCGCAAGGTGCGTCTAAGAGTGGGTTGATGATGCACTTCAATGGCTCACGCTGTTTCTATCCATGTTTAGAGCAGATTGCTCTTTCCTGTGCCCGTGGAAAACGGTTTTCATCAGTGAAAACGCTGGATTCCACGAGGCAGAACGCGAATGCCAATACGAAAAGTGCTCTAGTGTGGGGAGCTTTCGCAATTCTGCTGAGCACATTCACGACCACATTAGCCGGTGAAGATTCCGTTCGTGATGCCACAACTGACGCCAAAGGGATTGAATTCTTTGAGCAACGAATTCGGCCGGTACTCATTGCTCGCTGCTACAAATGTCATTCCGAAACGAGCAAAGAGGTACAAGGTGGTTTTCGGCTGGATGACAGGCAAGCAATTCGCACAGGCGGTGACAGTGGGCCGGGAGTTGTTCCGGGTAAAACTGACGAAGGTTACCTGCTCGAAACTCTCGAATATACCGGCGAACTCTACGACATGCCTCCTGACGGAAAGTTGCCAGAGAAAGTGATTGCCGATTTCCGCCGCTGGGTGAAGATGGGCGCTCCTGATCCGCGCGAGCCGAAAGCGACAAGCACGGCAACAACGCTTGCAACTTCAGCAGCATCGCCGGATGACCTCTGGGTACTTCAACCGCTGCTTCGTCCAGAAGTTCCAGTTATCAAGAACAAAGAATGGATTCGTGGCGACATCGACAACTTCGTAATGGCGAAGCTCGAAAGGTTAAAGCTGACACCCGTTTCGCCTGCGGATCGCTATACGTTATTGCGTCGAGTGACATTCGATCTCACAGGCTTACCTCCTACAGCAAATGAAATCGAATCGTTTGTCAAGGATTCTGAAGACGATGCCTTTGAAAAGGTTGTCGACCGACTGCTTGCTTCGCCTGCGTTTGGAGACCGGTGGGCGCGGCATTGGTTAGATTTAACTTGTTTTGCTGACCTTGCTGACGACCAGGGGAATGTCCTCATTCAAGGAGCATGGCGATACCGTGATTACGTTATCGATTCATTGAATCATGACAAACCGTTTGATCAGTTCATTCACGAACAAATCGCAGGTGATCTGCTTCCGCACGATACGGCTGAGCAACAGCGAGAACAAATCATCGCGACAGGTTATCTCGCTATTGGTCCCTGGACATTACAAAACTATGTGAAGGAACAATTGCATGCCGATGTGGTCGATCATCAAGTCGACAAAATCAGTCGCACGTTTCTGGGGATGTCAGTTCGATGTGCTCGTTGCCATGATCATAAGTTTGATCCAATTCCTACGCGAGACTACTACGCGATGGCAGGCATTTTTCATAGCACTCTGACAACGCGGTTTGATGGACGTGGAGTCTGGAGCCGAATTGTGACTCGAGAACTTCCTGAGATTCAAGAAGATCAAGCACTCGCAGAACTGGAACGATCACTCGCACAGGTCAAGCAACAAAAGAATGATCTGGAATTAGAATTAAATGATTTACTCAGCGAACAAGCGACAGAGAAATTCCGCGAGAAAGTCGTCAGCAAAACAGGGAATGGACTGACTCTAAAAGCAGGAATTGCAGCCAATCAAGCTGGCAAGGACTACCGCATCTCGTTTGCAGCCGGCCCTTCTGTGTGGGCTGCTGCGTCTCAGGCGACCTGGAAGCAGGATGGAATTCTCATTCAAGTTTTGCGGAAGGACGAGACCGTTCTGGATTATCACGTTCATCAACCGGGGACATGGTCGGACAATTTAGACGCGCAGCAACTCAGTGAAGGGGCATTCAGTTATACCGGAGACGGGTCGGGTGATGTCAGGCTGCATATTACTGCAAGCCGGCTTCATTCTGGCAGGTTCGGAGGGTCCATTGACGATTTAGAAGTGATTGAAACTGAAACGTCACAAGTGCTGTTCACAGAAAACTTTGATGAATACCAGATCAAGGGTATACCGGGCGTGCAACATCACACGCAATTGCCAGTCTATGCCGCAGGTACGTTTCCCAACTGGATCGGCAACGGAATCAACCACTCGCACGCTGTTAATATCTCTGACGTGCCGGACCAACCAAATATCGCACTACAGATTTTTAGCGGGAACGCGGAACCGTCCGAAATTCCGCGAGTTGCGGAAATCAATAACGAAATTGAATTGATCGCCAAGAAAATCAAGCTTTTGGAGTACGTCCGTCCGGGGATTACGAAAGCACTTGCCGTACAAGATATTCCGGCGCCAGAAGATACCTCGGTCTACATTCGCGGCAACTTTCGAACACGTGGTGACGTTGTCCCGAGAGGTGCCCTCTCCGCGGTTGAGGACCATCCATTTCCAGAGATCCCTCCAGGAACAAGTGGCCGTAAAGAGTTAGCCGAATGGCTCACAAGCAAGAAGAACCTGGTCACTCCGAGGGTTCTTGCCAATCGTATTTGGTCTCACTTGTTCGGGACAGGACTGGTACGATCAGTTGATTATGTTGGAATTCATGGTGACCAGCCGAGTCATCCGGAATTGCTTGATTATCTGGCAATTCGATTTCGGGATGAACATCATTGGTCACTCAAATCTCAAATTCGTGAACTTGTCCTTTCAAGTACTTATCAAATGTCGAGCCAGCACAATCCCGTTGCGGCAAAAAATGATCCCGATAATCGGTGGTTGTGGCGAATGAATCGTAGACGGCTCACTGCCGAGTCAATTCGGGACGGGATGCAGGCAATCAGCGGCAAGCTTGATGACGCGCGAGGCGGACCTTCGCTTGGGTTGAGAATCCATGAGAACCTTTCCGGTATTGATGACACAGTGAACCCGGTCGCTTACACCAGCCACAAAAGTCCCGCCCACATTGTCAATCGGCGTTCTGTCTACTTGCCGTTGCGGCGAGATCGACCGACCGGAATGCTTGAGATATTAAGTGTGTTCGATTTTCCGCACCCCAACGAAATTACGGGACAGCGAGTCGAAAAAACCGTCGCCACGCAGGCTTTGTTCCTGATGAATGCACCGTTCGTTAAAGAGCAGGCTAAGCTCACCGCCGAACGTCTGTTTGTTCAAGAAGGAGAGACTTTGAGAGCAATTACGGCTCAAGGAGAGTTACGTTTAAGAGAATTATATCTGCTGTTACTCAACCGGCCGGCTGAAGATGCTGAAGTGCAAAGAGCAGTTCACTTTGTGAATCAGTACGAGAAAAATCGCGCAGCCTCTTTAAATTCTACTGACAACATTCGGCTTGAAGCATGGTCCGAATTTTGTTTGGCGTTGTTTGCATCCAATGATTTTTTGTTTAAGGAGTAAGCGAGTGGACATGTTCTCTCGTCGCCAATTATTGCAATCCTCTGCGTGTGGATTTGGTGCGCTGGCCTTAAACGCGATTTGTGCCGAGCAAGCAGCAGCTGCAAATGTGTTTTACGACAACAAACCTCATCATCAGCCGCGAGCAAAGCGTGTCATTTTTTTATTCATGTCCGGCGGTCCATCACAGATGGACATGTTTGATTACAAATCTCGTCTGAAAAAAGACCATGGCAAGCCTTTACCATTTTCACTGCCAGAGACAGAAGCATCTGTCGGACTGGAAAACACACGACTTTTAGGGCCGGTCACACCATTCAGCCACCAGGGCGAATCGGGTTTGTACATGACCGACCTCATGCCACATATGGCGCGGGTTGCTGATGAATTATGCGTGCTACGTGCAGTTGAGACTGACAGTCTGAACCATCCGCTGGCGACAAATTTGCTACATCGAGGTTCTCTCAATGATCGGTTGCCATCAATGGGAGCCTGGTTGTCGTACGGACTCGGAACCGAAAACGAAAAACTCCCTTCCTATCTCACGATCCTTCCCGCTGAAGGTCAAGCGAATTACAGCAGTGGCTTTCTGCCAGCGATTCACCAGGGAACCCCCATTCAAGAGGTCGGAATCAATCCTAAGAGTGCCCCGATTCGTCACCTGACTGATCCGAACATCTCTCTCAAAATGCAACGGGATCGCATCGATTTAATTCAGGCAATGAACCGTCGAAAACTTTCTCGCTTAAAAGAAGACCAGCAAATGGAAGGCGTGATTGAATCGTTCGAACTCGCATTTCGGATGCAGACAGAAACACCAAAACTCGTCGATTTATCAAAGGAATCGAAGGTAATTAAAGATCTTTACGGGATCGATGAAGCCCCTACTGATCAATTTGCTCGTCAGTGTTTGTTAGCGCGTCGATTTGCGGAAGCAGGCGTCCGTTTTATCCAAGTCTCAATGAATGGTTGGGATCACCATGGTGCGATTGCGTCTGGATTGCCTAAGCAGTTAAAGATTTCAGACAAGCCGATTGCGGGGTTGCTGACAGATCTCAGACAGCGCGGTTTGCTCGATGAGACACTCGTCGTCTGGTCCGGTGAATTTGGTCGCACTCCATTTAGTCAGGGCGACTCTGCTGGTAGCGAAGTGGGACGAGATCATAATCGCAGAGGCTTTACCGCCTGGATGGCGGGCGGAGGAGTCAAAGCGGGTCATGTTCACGGCGAGACTGACGAATACGGTTTTCGCGCCGTGAATGGCAAGGTTCACGTGCATGACCTGCACGCAACGATTCTCCATCTCTTAGGCATCAACCACGAACGACTGACCTACCAGCACATCGGTCGAGACTTCCGCCTCACCGATGTCCATGGAACTGTTGTCAACGAAATCATCGCGTAGACGAACAACGTCTCGCAGACTGTCCCGAAATAGATTCCTGGTATCAGCCGATTGGGCGCTAGCCCCGGATGGAATTCCGGTTCACGCTCAGAACCGGGATTAGCGCCCAATGCCGTCTACTTTTTAAACCACAGTTCTACTTTTGAGCCGTTGGCGCTAGCCTCGGGCCTTGCGCGAGCCATGTTTTCTCGCAGATTGCCCGACGCTGGCGCGTTCGGCTCTTGGCGAAAAGTTCCAAAGTAGATACCGCTGGGCTAGCGCCCAACGGCTAATACAGACCGAATCAGCTCGGTGATTTAGTACGGGACTATTCCCAAGAAGAGTCGCGATCTTGAGTAGCTTCCACCAGAATTGACGGTGGAGATCGCCGTCGTGATCTAATTTCAGGAAAATCAAAAATGATGCGTGAGTTTTGGGCAATTGATTCGCCATTCGGTACAGTGACAATACAGTAACAGATTTCACGGCGATGAAATGGTTCCGGAACGGTTTTCAACGAACAGGAGTTCAGCGATGTGGTGGACAGCAAAACGCTTGAAATGGATGAGTTTGGCTCTTTGTTTCTCCTTGAGTGCCATTTTTGGTTGGTCAACCGAAATCTCTGCGCAGGATGCAAAACCTGCCTCGCCGAAGACTCAGCCCTGGACTTTGGAGGGTGCGCTGAAGCATCTGCAAATGTATCCGAATGATGCGTATTTGCAGTATGTGGCGATGCAGTTGGCGAATCGGCAGGGATTGGAAACGGAGGTTTCCCGAAAAATTTCTGCGATTACAAATGCAGGGCGCCCGGAATGGCAGCGGCGACAAGACGGTGTGAATCTCTTCAGCCTGTTCTCCGGGACGCTTGCGATTCAGGAAAGCTTGCAACTCGAAGCAATGGCAGGCGCGCCTATTAACCCACGGCAACCCCGAGATGCCGGACTTCAACTCCCAAAGTTGAAGGACAAACCTGATGTTGCAGTCAATTCTTTAAGAGGACCCAAAACGAAAAGTCATCCATGGAAAGAAATGCTTGGTGACAAAGAGCACCAGATGTCTGTGATGGCTCACTACGTTCCGGAAGATCAATATTACATCCGCTTTCAGTCTGTTTCGAAGTTAATGGATGTCCTCAAGCTGAATGATGATTGGGGAGAACACCTCATTAGTCAGTCAAGTCGCAAAGCCTATACAACGCAGGTCAGCGACCGCATTATGTCGCAATTGGCTGTGGAAACGAGTGACCTGATGAAACCGTTTTACGATCTTGTTGTTCAGGAAGTTGTTGCTACGGGCAGTGACCTGTACCTCACCCGTGGAAGCGACGTCGCTCTTCTGTTTCGATTCAAGCAACCAGTTGTGTTCAAGGCACAAATGGAAGCGTTCTTGGTTGATTCTGCGAAGGCTCATACCAATGCAGTTCGTGGCAAGGGGAAGTACCAGGGAGTCAATTATGAGAGCCTGATCGCACCTGACCGACGTGTACACGTCTTTTCGGCTTATCTCGGCGACGAAGTTCACGTGCGCAGTAATACCTTAATCGGGTTGCAGCGTGTGATCGACACGATTCAGGATGACGGAGACAACGTTGGGGAAATCCGCAGTCTCGCGGAATCGGATGAGTTCGCCTACATCAGAACATTGATGCCACCAGAGGCGAAAGAGGAAGATGGCTTCATCTACCTCTCCGATCCATTGATTCGTCGCTTGACTGGTCCAGAATTGAAGCTCACCGAACGCCGCCGCGTACTCTGTTACAACCACCTTCGCATGATCAGTCACGCGTGTGCGATGTTCGAAACGGAGTTTGGAAAGCCTCCGAAAACGATTGATGACCTATTCGACGAAGAGTGTGTCCCGTCACGGTTCAATGATCA
>JAJDEL010000697.1 GCA_029259835.1 Planctomicrobium sp.
CGCATTCGCAATGCCTCCATCAACGCAATGAAAGCCCTGGGATCCACCAACCTCGCAGCCACACTCCGAGAAAACGCCTTCCGCAAAGACCTCCTCTTCACCAAACTAGGCATTGTCAATCTTTGACCAGCCCTGGAGGAAAATGGCTTGTCGCTCATTCATTCGAGCTATCAAAAAACGTTCCTGTCGTGATTCGAATCAGAAATCGTATGAGTTCCTGTAGCTTTGAGAGACACTGACGGGATAATGAGAATTATTTTGTTCTGTTGCCAAACCAACATTCAGTGACCCTCATCACCTCACACTTCCACATTCGGCGTTTGATACTTTGTTGTAGCTTGATGGAAGTATTTAAAAAAACACATCTAAAGGCCTGAATTCCACATTGGCAAGGAGACGGAACCACGTGTCACGCTGGATTCTAAAAACTTGCTTTTCAATCTGCCGAGCGTGGTAACGCTCGCACAACTTTGTCAGAATGCGATGCTGGTTTCCACTGAAAATCCTTGGGTTATAAAGTCGTTTCCACACACTCAAAGAGTCCTGGACATGAGCCTTAAGTTAACCGCCGCCATTGCGTTCCCACTTGTCTTCCTTTGCAACATCGCCATTGCTCAAAAGCTAACTTCTGACATTCCTTACAAGGAGAACGGTCACGAGCGTCACATCCTCGATATCTACACGCCTGAAGAGGCGTCTAAAGAGAGCCTCCCAGTCATGTTCTGGATCCACGGTGGTGGATGGCAGGCAGGCGACAAAAGCGATATCGCTTTGAAGCCGAAAGTTCTAACCGAACGAGGATTTGTATTTGTATCAACGAACTACCGGCTGCTGCCCGATGTGGAGATGGATGTGTTGATCCGTGACATCGCCAAATCGCTCAGCTGGGTGCACAGAAACATTGCCAAATATGGCGGTGATCCGAAGCGTGTTTTTGTGGGCGGACATTCCGCCGGTGCACAACTCGCGGCGTTGATCTGCATCGACGATCGGTACCTGAAGGAAGAAGGAGTCTCCTTCGATGTTCTCAAAGGTTGCGTGCCAGTTGACGGTGACACGTACGACATTCCCAAGATTATCATGACGGCAGAGCACCGCCAGACGCTCTATGGGGGCAAAATGTTTACCTTTGGACATCGACAGAAATTCGGGAACGATCCGGAAAAGCACGTCGACTTCTCAGCTGTAACACATGTGGCGAAAGACAAAGGCATCCCTCCATTCCTCATCTTTTATTTTCCCGGCAACCCTGATACGCGCGCTCAAGCACAGCGTCTCGAAGCCGTGCTAAAGCAATCTGATATTCCAGCCACGGCGTATGGTAAGCGGGACAGCAATCACAGCCGCTTGAATAACGACCTTGGTAATCCCGATGACCCTGCCACGCAAGAGTTTTACAAGTTTCTTGACGCGCTCGCCAGCAAGGAGTGAGAAAGCTTCCAACGGCCCATCGGAATTAGGCAAACGCTCTGAGTCCAGCACCTGCGGAAATCGCGAAATCAAGAGTTTGCTCGTAAACCGGAGTTTTCTTGTTATCAACAAGGAGTCGTATCAGGTGTCGACATGCAGAACAAAGCTCGTTTCGTGTTTGGATTTTTGAGGCACAACAAAGAGACGCGCAAGATTCAGGTTGCGAAAATCCCAACATCTTCTTACGAGTGAATTTGCTGCTAACCCTGATTTTTAAGCGACGAATCTTGCTTGGACAACGTTTACTAAAACACTGGAAGACGCCACAAAACTCTACAAACGGGTGTCGCGACACCCTCTATTTTTTACGCACCAATTTGATTGTACAAATTGGACACTTGGATTTCTTCGAGCCAAAAACTGGTTGTGTTTGCGGTTGTGCCCTTGGATTTCAGAGTGTCTTACGACTTCGGTAAGTCGCAAGCCTGACTCATGTTCCTAACAGTCAGACAAACCGGGACTAACAGTACCAAAATGGGTTGTGCCTTTCTCACAAAATCGCCCGTAAAGTTCTTCGGAGAAGAACTTTACATTACTGCCTCAATTGACTGAATCACCCTGGAAACCGTCTGGAAACGTTGCTCACGGTTGTGGCACAACCGTAAAGATTTTTCATCAATTGCTGGACACTGAGCGTCCCAGCTCTCCTCTCGATCATGTGACTGGAGCAAAATAATGAAGTCAGGCGATTCTACATCCCGTTCGGTCATAGAACTGCGATTTCGCCTTATTCAGCTTCATGCCGATGGAGGCCATCGGGGTTGTTCCTTATCCCTGTATGGGATCATAGCGTTCAATATGGTTGAGCAACTCACGGGGAACACTCTGTGCCAAACGAAGTTGTCCCACATCAAACAGAGAATGCATCACTGTCGACATCAGATTCCCAGTCGTGATTGGTTCGGATGCCGGTGCATCGTTTTGTCGTGTCGACTGTCCGATGGTCTGTCCTTCACCCAGTCCTCCGCCAGCGAGTGCCAGCGTGCACAACCGTGGCCAGTGATCACGTCCCCCGCGTGAATTGATCTTTGGCGTTCTACCGAAATCACCAGTGATCACCAGCAGGACGTCATTGAGCATGCCTCGTAACTTGAGATCTTCGAGAAACGCGGAGACAGCACGGTCAACAGATCGTCCCAACATCTCCATGCCTGAGACAATTCCGGGATTGTTACCATCGGCATGCATATCCCAGCCAGCTGAATGGACCGTCACAAAACCACAACCTGCTTCTATCAATCGACGTGCAGTCAGGAAATGTTTCCCCAATTGTGAAGGCCGGAACGTCTTCTTGCCGACTTGGATATGTGATGTGTCATAACGGTCAACCAACCGAGAATCTTCACGACTCAAATCGAACGCCTCTGAGGCGCTCCCTAATATGACATCAAACGCCTGTGTTGTGTACTCATCGGTTGCGTTGTACTCGACAACATTTTCGACATCTCTTTTCAAGCGATCGAGTTGTCGGAGGAGGCTGCGACGATGATCCAACCGATCTACCGACATTCTCAGTTTCATGTTCTCGGTGGTTGGACCTTTTCCCCCCGGAATGAATGGACCGTATGAGGCTCCAAGAGACCCAGCATGTGAACCACGTTCAATGCGACCACGTTCATTCCGGTATTGGGGATCAACTTCTTCAGAGTTGAGTAGTGAGAATGTGGGTAGTCCGCTGCGCTCATGATTTGGACCACGCACACGTGTGTACGCTGCCCCCATACTGTATCCCGTTTGCAACTCGCCGAGAGGATCTGTTCCTCCAGTCAGAACATGTACAATCGCCTGGACGTGTCCGCCAATTGGGTGTTGGAACGAACGAACAATTGCCATCTTCTCCGCTTG
>JAJDEL010000698.1 GCA_029259835.1 Planctomicrobium sp.
TAGATTTGCCCCAGGAACATCGGGATGACCATGATCGCGAAAACGAGAAACGCTCCCAGCTTTGCCATGTTCGCGTGACGATCCTCAATCGCCGCCACGTTCTCTGTCGTTGAGATGGGAGGCGAAGGGACGGCATTCGAATTGTCAAAAGTTGCGGTTGATTCCATTTTCGATCAACGAGATTGCAGGGAGAAGGGAAGCGTTTGATCGGCAGTTGATTCGGTTTGGCGAGAAGTGCCGACTCCTGTCCAGACCACCGCCATGAGTAAGACCAACGAATACAGTTGGATTCCTGTCTGGACCATTAAGGATTGTGAAAGATGTGGTCCCAGTGTGATGAGCAGTGCAAACGCGGGCAGACTTTCGCGGGTGGTCAATTGCCATTGCTGACCGGTTTCGGAGTTCTCTCTTCTACTCAATTCATCGGCTTGTAAAAACAAGACTGGCAGAAATAGCAGTAGGTCGTAAATCGGAACGTACATTCCGAAGAGGCCGTTGATGATCAAGAGCAGCGAGAATCCATCGGCGCTTGATAGTTTGTTCTGTCTCCAGAAGAAGACGGTTGCCAAGATGCACGCGACACCCAGAAGCAACGTGATAAGCTTGGAATGCTGCCCGACAATCATCTCCACATAAGGCTGCAAGCCGTGGACTTTCCAGACCGGAGCACCTGTCTGCCAGGGACGCGAGGCCAACTCTGTCCCGAGTTGAATGTAGGTTTGCAGTGTTTGCGTGCCAGTCGAGAAGAGAGTCGCGCCGAGCATGACACATCCAGAAAGTATCAATCCCAAGAGTGCTTTGGGATAGCGAAGCAAAACACCGAGAATGAAGAGTAGCGCGACGTTCGGCTTGAGCATAACAAGTCCCAGAACCGCTCCGGCGGCGACCGATTTGTTTCGTCGCAGAAGGAGAATCGTGCTGGAAAGAATCAACAAGGTGAACGGACTCAGTTGCCCACCCATGAGAGATTCCATTGTGAGGGGGAATCCAATGCAGGCAAGGAGTAATGTTTTTTTGCCGACTTGTTGAAGCTCGGGCAGATCGCGTCTCCACCACAGCACGGCACCGATGATGCACCCGAATTGCAAGATTAAAAATAACACGCATGCGACGGGAAAAGAAACCCACGACAACGGAGAAGCAATCGCAGCAAAGAGCGGAGGATACCGAAATGGTAGGTTCATGCCTTCGGAGAGTTTAGGGACGAGTTGGCTGGACCGATCATGTGCCCAGTTGTCGTCGTAGAGTCGGTCAAGTTCGTTCTCGCTGACACATTCGCCAGCAATGTAGAAGCAAATGAAGTCCGCCAGAAATGGTTTGCCATCGCGGCTGACGAGGTCTTCAAACGGAGAAAACGACAGAACCCAACCAGCGAGCATGACAGGCAGAATGAGAATGCTCATCGCGACCGCAGCATTCAGCGGATGCGGGGGCGCTTTCGACGAATCTGGCTCAGGGCCATCGCCGTTAGTTTCATCAGGATTTGAGGGGAAGGGGACCATCCAGGAACTCCGGTTCGTGTTCTCACTCGGGCAAGAACGAGATCCACGTCCTTATTTCATAGCTTTTGAGTAGAGAGATGGGGGACATTTCCCAGGGAAAGTGACCATTCAATGACAGAAAACAAGAGAGATCGCGTCAAAAACGGTTGTTTCAATCGAAACGTGTGCCACGGCTCAGCGTGCTTGAAGTGTTATCGTTTGTAGGCCAATCACACGAAGACGTTCCATCTGAACAGGCCGTCTCACATCACTGGCACAGCCGTGCGACACAGGTTCTCTCTGCCCGTACAAAAAGTCTGTCGTTGATACACAAGTCTGTAGGGGAAGAGCCCCGGACGTTTGCCTAGCCCAGCCCTTTGGGCCGGAAAATGAAGGAGCGACTTGTGTCTAACAGACAGGCCTATAAGTCACCTCTTGGTCAGTTTGAGATAATCTCTCTCGCCAGCTAGCATACGTGTGCGATCAAGAGATAGCACAGACATTCCTGTCTGTTTGAAATACGGTTCTTTTGCCAGGCCAAGTCTGGCTTGCACTTAAACTTACTCAGGGAGCTTGAATCATGGGAGAACAATCAATGAAGAATGGAACTGTCTGCTTGCACGGAGGCCAGGAGCCTGACCCGACGACGAATTCGCGAGCCGTGCCGATTTACCAGACGACGTCGTACGTCTTTAATGATGCCGATCATGCTGCGAGACTCTTTGGCTTGCAAGAATTCGGCAATATCTACAGCCGGATCATGAACCCGACTTGCGATGTCCTCGAAAAGCGTTTGGCGATGCTCGAAGGAGGCAGCGGTGGTCTGGCGGTTGCAAGTGGTCAGGCAGCGGAATCGCTGGCGATTCTAAATATCGCTCAGGCGGGGCAGAATATCGTCTCTTCAACAAGTCTGTATGGCGGAACATACAACTTGTTCCATTACACGTTCCCAAAGTTCGGCATTGATTGTCGATTCGTCGATGGCTCAGAACCGGAGAACTTCAAGAACGCGATCGACGAAAACACTCGTTGTTTGTATCTGGAATCGATCGGGAACCCACGCTGCGATATTCCGGACTTTGAAGCAATTGCTGAAATTGCACACGAAGCCGGGATCCCGTTGATTGTCGATAACACACTCGCTTCGCCCGTTCTGTTCCGTCCATTCGAGCATGGGGCCGATGTCGTTGTCGCTTCGTGTACAAAGTACATCGGTGGTCACGGAACATCGATTGGCGGAATCGTTGTCGAGAAGGGTGGCTTCCCTTGGGACAATGGCAAGTTCCCGGAATTGACCGAGCCAGATCCTTCATACCACGGTATGAAGTTCTTCGAGACCTTCGGCGGTATGAACATCGCTTACATTTTGAAAATGCGAACGCAGTTGCTTCGCGATCTCGGACCGGCAATGAGTCCATTCAATGCATTCCAACTCCTGCAAGGTTTGGAAACGTTGCATTTGCGTATGCCGAAGCATTGTGAGAATTCTCAGGCAGTCGCCGAGTTCTTGGAATCGCATCCGAAAGTGTCATGGGTCAGCTACGCTGGTCTGGAATCGCATCCTTCTCATGCAGCGATGAAGAAGTATATGCCGAATGGTTGCGGAGCGATCTTCGGATTCGGCATTACCGGCGACACCCCGGATGAACAAAAAGCGAATGGCGTGAAGCTGATCGATAACGTGAAGTTGTTCTCGCATTTGGCGAATGTCGGTGACAGTAAGTCCCTGATCATCCATCCCGCGAGTACAACGCACCAGCAACTCACGCCTGAAGAACAAGCCAGTACCGGCGTCAGTCCCGATTTGATTCGTCTTTCCGTTGGAACTGAAGACCAGGAAGACATCATCGCCGACCTCAAACAGGCGCTTGAGACGATCTAGAAAAGGGTCGCTGCAACGATTACTCACTTAGCCCCCGGTGATCCGCCGGGGTTTTTTTGCATTGAACGTTCAGGCGTTGAGTGCCACAGTGTGACTCACCCGATTTTAAATGGATTGATCTGGTTTTCGGGAGTGTTGTTGTGACCGCTCACTCAAGCTCCTCGCAACTTGCCAATGCCATAATCGCCATTGCGGTGCCGGCGTGTGAGATGTAGTGCTTGCTGTCTTTATTGAGTGAACGTGTGAACCAGCGACCGCTTTCCCGCTGATTTGCTTTGAGCCATTTGACTCCGTTCTGAATTGAAGGCGCAGCGGTCGGTGTGCCGGCTCGTCGTAACGTGTAGATGACAAATCCGGTGCCGTAACCGTCGCTTGTTTCAAAGTCTTGCTTCTTGTCGTCGGCACGTTTCCAATCGC
>JAJDEL010000699.1 GCA_029259835.1 Planctomicrobium sp.
CCGTCGCTATTGTAAGGCCTGATCAGATATCCAGAGTGAACCAGATGCTTCATTTTGTCTGGATTGAAGTTTGCAACCCAGACTCCATTCACGTACGACCAGTCCCAGTTTTCGTTTCCGTCCTCTGGAATGACTTTCTTACCTTCTTTGGATTCAGCAGAGTGAATGTATTTCGAGAGACCATGGGATGGACTCCAAATTGATGAGAGCGAGTCCACGGTGGGACGAACCGTGTCACCCCACTCGTTTGAGTCGACGAGTCCGCAATCGAGATATGGATACTTCTCCTCAATCTCCGTAGTCAGATCCTAAACGGCTCGCTCAACTGCTGTTTCAACACCAACAACGTCAGGGAGCTCTGTTTGGAAGATGCCGTATTCGACGACCTGAATTCGTCGATTCACTTTGTCTTCAACAGACCATTGCAGTTCTCGTTTACTACAGTCGATCGACGCGGTCAGAATGTCGACATTGTCCGGCACGTCGCCCATGACCAAACCACTACAGCGACCCGCATAACGTCGATCTGAACCACGAACGATCTCAACGTTCAATGGAACTTTTTCGACGTTCGGATTCTCGGCAGGCATTGCCCACGCCTGTTGCAACCGGGCAATGTCAGCGACTTTTGGCTCTTCCGAGTTTGCAGCAACCCATTCCTCACGAGAGAGCATGGATGTGGAATATAAAAGGTCCTGAAATGCTGACCAGCGGAAGCCAAGCGTGTTCGTTCGTGGTAACGATCCAACAATCTCACCTTCAGGCGTGACTTCCTGCCCTTTGTGGACAAGCATCGCACCCTGATTCATCTCCAGACGGTCTTCATCCGAGTAGAAAACACCACACTCTGGACAGGTAAACCGGCCCAGTTCTCCTGCTTCGATTTCATCCTTTGCATCTTCCCACCCAACGAGATGTTCACGTTCAGGAGATACCCAAGCGTCACATGCTTTGCATTGGTGTACGATCTTGGAAGCGGTCCCACCTTGGTATTCGTCCCAAGTAAACGCACTTTCTGTGGAAACGTTACACTCGAAGAACTTCACCGCGTCGTCACCAAAAGCACGGACGCGACCTTCGAGTTGCTGAATCTTTGTCTGGCCTTCTTGAGACGATTCGGCAACGGTGTCCATGCCGTCGGTCTCTGTCACGATCAGAACGCGAGCTGTCGCACCGGCACTTTGTTTATCGTTGCCTCCCGCAGACATAAACCGCAGAAACCGTCCGTTTGCGAACGTGATTTTCGTCAGTTTTGTTCCGCCCTTGGATCCTTGACCAGATTGCGGCAGTAAGTGAGCGTACGAACTCATCTCGATCACTGGCTTAATACCTTCAAGCCATTTGTCACCAGCCATGTTGATGTTTGGGATTCCGACGATGACGTCTTCTTGTCGTTCAAAAAGGTAATACATAATCACCAAAACGAACGCATGAAACGACTTGCCTGATTGCGTCGGCCCTGTGATGACATGTCGTTGCCACTTACCAAGTTCTTCAAGCAACAGTTGAGAGTAGGGAAGTCGGTCGAGTCGAAATTGATGGTCCTCGAACGGACCAGAAGGCATCACAATTTCTGACTCTGCCCATTCTGGAAACGGTCGCAACTCTGGAGGTTTACAATCAGCAAGGAATCCACGAATGGCGAGAGCTTCGGTAGATTTCTCAGTTGCTGCGGGAGATATCAATTGCACCTCCACTTGCAAGCTCCTCGTCAATCCGGTCGAACTCATTAGCAACCAGGCGGTAAGCATCCACACCAAATTGTTTCTGCAAAGTTTCCAAAGCACCGCGGATCCTTTTCGAAAAAACACGTAACCAGTTTTCTATGACATCAACTGAGACGAGCGAAGAGTCTTGAAGTTCAGCTTTGCCGTGGAGGAGTCGGTTCTCATACTTGATCTTCCGAACTCTCTCTTGGTCGAACTCCTTCATGAGTTCTTTGTCTTCTATTTTGTTCTGCTCTTCCTCAGACCATTTGTTTTCTCGCGCCCAGGTGACCACGTCCAAAAACGAATACTCCCGTTTCTTCGTGTCGCCAGGACAACCTTCCGCAATCCATGTAGTGTATGACCGCTCTGAAATACCAATGCTGTCTACCAAATCTTTTTTACTGGTGGCAATTAAGACCGCCATCATCAATCCTCGCTTTAGGAAGCGGCAGCACTGTTTTCAAAACTTATTAGCGACAAAAAATTCAGGATGCTCCGAACCCAATACACTGAGGAAGGTCTGGCGAGAACCTACGACTTCGATCTCCAATAGTCTGTCGCCTACCTCTTGTTTATTACCTCTCTATATAGTCCGTCCGTCTGCCCCCTATAAGGGGGGGGCAGACGGACTATTCAGAGACTGTGCGGATACCCAACGTGTGCCCTACTTTTGATTACGGAAGGGGACAGGATTTCCTCAGGTGAGTGGAATGAATCTAAGATGCTTTTCATCTTTTCTGAATGTTCCTCAGCCTTCTCAAATTCCTTGGATGATTTCTGTTGGTCTCCCCAGGCTTTCACTCCGGTCAATGTTGTCTGCCACGTCAGACCAAGCTCACGAGTCCCTGTGTAAGCGTCCAGAATTTGGCTACCTTGATGACCTGCTGAACCGCCCCAACGCATCCACAAGCAATGCTTGCCATCGTCGTGGTAGGCCATTCGACGTTTCAGCAATATGAATTGGCGACAGAATTCAGCGATGCCGGCTTGGCTGAGATCTTCCAGCTTTGGTGGCCTATCAAAATGATCATCCGATTTATGGAAGTGGTGCATCAAAATCGGCGTGATACCTGCCCGATGGACTACCTCAGCAACTAGGCCAAGCTTGTCCCCCATCGCGTAGACGTTCGAAGCACCGCCACCAGCGCGAAGAGATCGATACAGTGAGTCAATGGTGACAACCTCGATTTCCAAATCGATACAATCTTGAACCATCGTGTCGACGTGCTTTGGATCGTCCAGTTTGGGAAGATTGAATTCCACGAAGATGTTCGTCAACTCGCTGGTTTTAATCTCTTTCGAAAGTGCGACCGACATCAAGTCCTCATGGATTGTTGCTTCTCCAGATTCGCCAGAAATGAACAAAACACGTTTCGGACGTTCAACCTTGAACTCGTTCAAGAATGGCTTGCCGGTCGAAATTGAAACAGCAAGGTCCAAGCCCACAGAAGTATTTAGCGTTTTAGAAGGTCCACCAATGATGCCTGGTTCATTGGCAACGAGAAGATTCTCGATAATGTATTCGCGAACTATATTCTTTTTGCATAGTTCGGCAGCGGTCGTGCCTTTGATCGTATAACGGTTTGGGTTGTAGCCGTCAGTCTCAGCAAGTCGTTTGAGCCATCCAAGTGTGAGAACTCTGCCTGATTCACGACGAAACGAGTCCCACGTCTTTCGACAATCTTCGAGACCTTTATATTCAACACCGCCGCTACTCCACTTATCCCAGACATGAAGCATGGCTTCTGATTTATCAACAGAGCTGAGAGCCATGCCAATATGAAGCCAGTCGTCATAGTCGTCTACACGATCATCTCCCTGATTCCGTCAGGGAGAGTCTGGCCGACTTGCTGATGGTCTGCCTTTAAAAAC
>JAJDEL010000700.1 GCA_029259835.1 Planctomicrobium sp.
ACCAGAATCGTTGCAACAAGATCGATGTTTTTGACCAGTTGAGTGAGAGAAAAACAGCCAGGACCAAGCTGCAAACAACGAGAGACAAACCAGCCGGTTGCAGCGATGTCGGGCGCACAACACGGGTTGGCTGAACCAGTTGTCCCATCACGACTGCTTCACTTGTCACTTGTTGCAGCATTGCTTTTTCTGTATCGGTTCTCGGTTGATGTTCCGATTCAGCGAACGAGGCGACGGTTGTCCAACGTTCTTCAAGTTCCGGGACTTCTGTATCCACATGATTTGCAGCACGGGTCCATCGGAACAGCGTGAGCAAGCGTGGCCCTGCCGATGCGACAAGTGCTGCAACAGCCAGAAGAACTGAACTGACTGATAACAATGTTCGCACTCCGGTACTGAACAATGTGAAACCCCAGTCAATAATCATTGCAAAGACCATCGACGCAATCAGTACGGCGGCTCCAATAGCGACCGCTCGCAGCAGAGTCAGGACTGCCTGACGCTGAAGGATTGAACGCAACTTCTTTTCCATCGCCGAGGGAAGAGTCGGTTTGTTGATCATGTTGGACATGGTTCAAGCTCTTGATAATTTGTTAGAGGGTGGACTACGAGAGTCCCTTCCACTTGCGGATCGCCCATTCGAGTTGCAAGCAGCCGAATACGATCCACAAATATTTCCATTCCAGCCACAACGGCCGAGTTTCGATTCGTTCGGAAATGATTGGATCTAAATCCATCATCTTAATGATTTCCTCAACAGACGTCGGTGGCAGCACTTGACCTCCGGTGATGTCAGCGATTTGCTGAGCGAGCGCTCGGTCGGAGCGCGTGTCGATCATTTCAAGCGGGATCTCAGCCTGAACTGTAAAGCTCGCTGAAGCAGGGTCTTGATTGTTCTTCTGTAAGGTGTCGATTGCAGTTCCTGTCGGAGTGATGCGATAAGCTCCTGCTTCCAGCGAGCGGATATCAGCGTGATAATCACCAGGGATTTCCGGGTTTGCAATCAACGGAACAGAGCGTTCGTTCTTCCCGGAAGTCAAGTGAACTTCAAGGTCATTCGCCGTTACTGGATTGCCTTCGGAGTCGGTGAGCTTTACGGTTGTGTGGACATCTTCTCGAGATTCATAACGTGATTTGTCCGTTCGAATGCGGACGAACTTCGTCCCTGCGGACAGGTCGGTCGCAATCGCCCAGCGGAGAAGTTGGCCCCAGAAGCGGTAGTGCAACCGGTCACCGCGTAATGCTCTGAGTCGGTAAACTTCCGGGCCGGACAGATAAACGATTCTTCCTCGTCCGACCGGCTGCCAACACAAAAACGCACTTTTCTCCGAGCCTGCAACTTCATCCAGACTGCGACGCGGAATCGCGGAAATGAGTGTGTGAGCCAACGGCCCTGGTATTCGCCACTTCGATAATGAGGATGGAGGCGAAATACGATTCACGAAGTCCCAGGCGACTTGAGTCGCTTCTTCCGATTCAGCGATCATCAATGCCCGCTCGTTGCGACCTTCTTCTGTGACTCGAAATTCATACGGTTCGTTTGGGAATTGCTCGGCATCAATCGGGCGCACAGGAAGTATCTCTTCCAGTGGATGGTCAACGTATGTGTGTGGCATCGATTCCTGACCGGCGATCATCACCAGCGTTCCACCGCGCTGCTGAAGATATTCAATCAAAGATTCCTGTGCGACCACCGGCAGATGTTCAGTTGGCAAATCGCCGAGCATCACGACATCGTATTGGTCCCAGTCGTCAACAGTCACTGGAAACGTTTCCGTTGCTGCCCGGCGACCCGTTGCGACCATGCGCGGCTGATACAGTAGTTCATCGCAATCGACTTTCGGATCGCGACGAAAGAGCTGTGCGAGGTATCGGTATTCCCAGCGGGGCATCTCGTCTGCGAGCAAGACTTTAATATCACTACGTGTGACGTTTACTTCAAAGTTTCGGGAATTGTTCTCTTCAGTCAGTTCATCATCGAGTGCAGCAATTTCGACTTGAAACTGCTGGTTTCCAATCGATGGCATGTGTTGTTCGAAGCGAATTGTGCGGCTGGCGAAACCGGAGTCGAGGTCGACTTCTCGGAAATCGAGAACTTCACCATCTTGAATGAGCTGCACAGTACAGACTTCGCCTTCGCAATCGTACGCCTGCATCCGTGCCTCAATCACGATGTCATCATTCCGCATCGCGACCGCCGGAGCGTACACCGATTGAAGTCTAATATCTCGGGTATGTTGCGCATTCCCGATTGGAACAACATAGATTGGCAAATCCGTCAGAGTTGAGGCAACTTCCAGCGGACGCGAGTCCTGCTGGTTGTGTGCGAAGTCACCGAGTAGAAAAACAGCCGCGAGCGGTTGGTCTTGTCGTTCTCGATTGAGTTGTTCGAGCACACTGGAAAGGTCAGTTCCGAGTGCCGTTACAGCAGGTTTCTCGCTGCCTTGGATGAATTCTCGCAGTGATTTTCCTGGTGTTACGGGGTTGGAAAGCAGATTGACTGATTTTGCAAACGAACTCAGCCGCACGTCTGCTTCATCTTGAATCGTCATCAGGATGGAATCGTGCAGACCACCAACGAAGTCAGCAACTCGAGCAAGACGTGGAGATTTTTGTACATTTTTCAGCAGCGATGGACTGCTCTTTTGGACCTGCTGAAGTTCGTCTGCCGAGACTTTTCTTGCAAGTTCATGGAGAGAACGTTTCATCCCTGTGATACGGTGTTCAAGGTCAGGTAGACTCTCGCGCCATCCCTTTTGCGAAGGTGATCTTCCTTTTTTGAGAGCGGTGCTCAGTTGTGAATACGCTTGAAATTCGGATCCTTCTATTGACTGGAAGAGTCGTTCGGCGAGCGCCTGCGTTTCGTCGGAGAGAATCGTCGACTTCCTAACTATCTGTAAGTGCTGGTTTGTACGTTTCAGCGCAAGATTAGCAGCGGAAGTCGATTCGATGACGACTGTTTCAGGTTGATGCTGCTTCAGCGCCTCGATTGCCACTTGCAAATGTTGTAAAGCCATTCCCAGAGCAGCGATGGCTTTGTCAGCAGATCGAGTCGCGGAATACTGGGCACCATCTGGTGTTGAAAGTACCCACCGCAAGTCGTCGGATGCCCCGACCGTGTCCACCGTCAACATACTCCCACTGACATCAGTCACCACCGCGATTGATTGCCGAGTTGTTGAAGTTTCGACTCGAACATTCATCGGAGCCAGCAACATCCAGATCACTGTTCCGATTGCAATTGATCGTAAAACCCAGAACAGGGTCGCATTCCGCTGCCCTAAAATAACCCGTTCGTTCCACAACGCCCAGCCGCAGAGGACCAGAAACATCGCACCAACAGCAATTGCCACAGCTAGCCCAAACGGGCCATCCATCGCGATATGTTCCAGGTTGCTGGTTGTCGTTGTGTTCATAAATATTCTGCAAGAGCTTTGAAGGCAAGATCAACTGACACCTTAAGGTACTGTCCCCACTTTCTCAGTTTGTTGTTCTTGATCTATTGTGACTTTGTGCCGCTTCTGTTCGAGTGAAACGGGCTGCATGCCTAGTGTTACGGGCATCCCAAACTGTTGTTCCGCCCAGTGCTCCGTCGATTCAGAAATCGGATCAGAACCAAATCTCTCGCGTGAAATTAAGCCTGAGAGCAGAAGCTCGGCGGCGATGAGACAAATGAGAACCATCAATATTAATGGCCAAAGTGGATCGGCATGATTCATCCCAGTTGAAGTCGATCCAGTTATTGAATTTCTCAATCCTGAAAGGTCAGCTAGGAGTTTGTGATCTGACGAGGTCAGCGGTGTTAGGTTGGATTCCAGCGGGTCACGATTGACGTGAAACGGAATCTGGTCACCAGCCAGACCTAGCTCAAGTAGATAATCGCCAGGCAGAATCGTTCGGCTGGAGCGAAAGATAACGCCGTCGCCAGCCGTGTCAGCAGTCAACTCAACTTCATCACCATGGGGAGTTCTCAGCGTCGCTTCGCGGTTCTCAGCATTCGCGACGTACAACGAGATCGGATCACCTGGTGATAAGTTATGCCGCGTTGCTTGTGGTTGTGTCAGGTACGCAAACCAGTCCTGGACCATCACGACAAAGGCTTGCGACTTCGCGAGTTCACTCCACTGCAATCGCAGTGGAATCGACTGCACAATCACTCGACCTCGACCGACATGATTTTCGACTGCGAGCGGTTCTCCATTGCTCAAACCCAGCAAGACTGAAACATCTTCACTTTGCGGTGGCGGTACGAATCGGAAGCGACGTGACACGGAAATGTCGCTCGTATCGAGGCGTTCGCTATCTGCCAGTTCCAGCGTCGCGGGATGTTTGGTGATTGACGGGTCAATTGTTGTTTTTTGAGTGTTGGCATCCAGTTGAGACGCAACTTCATCAACGATTCTATCAACAGCAAGTGGTGCCAAGCCTTCACCGTCTGCGAAGAAATGTTCGTTGAACGCCTCAACATTACTGCGCGGCCCCAAGGCAATCCACAGTCCACCACCGTTTGAAACGAATTCGTGCAGCTTACTGATCACATCATCACTAAGGTCAGTAAGATTCGGGATGACAACGGCTCGAAAGCCCTGCAGATTCATTCGTTCGAGTCGCTGAGAATCAACAACTTGTGGAGCAAACACTCCACGTTCATCGAGCGGTTCACCATCGATCCAGCCAAGAGCCGCCTGCACAAAAAAAGCATCTTGCTGAATTTCGGCTAAGTCCGCAGCATCTTCCACGAGCAACACAGGGACTTCATCAACAACCTGTACTACGACTGTCGCTCGATTATCGGGAGTGAGTTCATCGTCGACATCAACGGCACACGACAAGGCGTAGACACCGGTTCTCGAAAGGGAATAGCTCCAGGCAACGTCGCGAACTTCGCCCTCTTCGAGTCCGGTCACCTGACTCGTGTTCGCTTTTTCGCCACCGATGGACCAAGTCACGGACGTTGCAATCGATGGACTTCGACCGTGGTTCTGAACTTGAGCCACCAGCGTAAAGGATTGATTCACACCAACAACAGTTCGGCTCGATTGAATCTTGTTTACGGCGAGATTACTGCCCCCCCTGGGGTTTTCTTCGAGTTCGACGATATCCAGTTCGGTAGGAACAACGGCAGAATTCAGTGTTTTTCGCAGCCGCTTCCAGCCAGATTCATCTGTGAGACTCCAGTCAGAGCCTTGTCCATCGGTGAGCAAGACGATTCGTCGACGTTGCTGAGTTGGTTCGACTTCAGTTTGTGCGGCTGTCAACAGTGCTGACAAGAGATCGCTACGACCATTTGTTGGACGAAGTTCACGAAGTTGATCGGCAATGAGTTGTCGCGAATTGGAATCGATACGCATGCTGCCACCCATCGCCCAGATCGGATATGGTGACGCCAGTAAGATGCGAACGGAATCTCCCGGTGGAATATCATCAAGACTTGCGACTGTGCGTTCAATGGCGGTCTCTAGCAGCGAAACGTTCTCGACCGTTCGCATCATCGACATCGAATTGTCAACGACGAAAATCGTCTCGCCACGATCACTGTTGCCAAACCAGTTCCCCGGCAGCATCGGGCGGGCGAGTGCCATGACGAGGGCTGCAATTGCGAGAACTCGCAGCAACAGCAACAGCCACTGCTTGAGCCTGCGAGCGTTTGTACGCCGAGTCGCTGCTTCCATCAGAAACTGCATCGCTCCCCATTCGATCACGACGTTTCGTCGCCGATCAAACAGGTGCAACAGAATCGGGACCGCCGCCAGTGGCAATGCGGTCAGGAATGCGATGCTCAGGAAACTCACGCGTACATCTTCCTTGTTGTTGGTTGGCTTGCTAATTGCTTTTGTAGGACAAGTTTCCAACTTGCCTGGACAGGATGGAATCCTGTCCTACGTTTTCTTTCATGTCCTCGCAATTCGGCTTCGCAGGAACCAGCCGAGTGTCTCTGCGAGGTCATGGTTTGTGGTCGTGCGGATGTAGTCGCCACCCAGGCCAGTGACGAGTTCTTCAAGTTGATCCAGGAAAGTGCGAAAACGCTTTAAGTATTCATCTCTCACAGCAGCCGGATCGAGATTGAGTTTCTGCCCGGAAATCTCGAGTGACTGAAATGATGACCAGCGACGAAAATTAAAATGAACTTCTTCCGGAGCAAGGACGTGCATCACGACGACATCGTGCCCACGGGCACGAACAATGCGGAGTGCTTTTCCCAATTCGTCGAGATTCCCGAAACAATCAGAGAACAGCACGAACAGGCCACGCCGCCGCAATCGTGGAATGCACGCTCGAATTTGCGTCCCCAAATCGCCGCCATCACTTGCTTCCGCACTTTGTAAAGCAGCCAGAATTGCTTGTAAATGTGCGGCGTGTTGTTTTGGTGGAACGAACAGCGGTTTGTTTTCATTGAGAATGACTGCACCAACGGCATCTCTTTGGTGCAGTAGCAGTCTTGCCAGGCAAGCAGCAGCCTGACAGGCGTAGTCCAACTTGCTCACTGTTGACAGGCCAAAGTTCATCGACCCACTTGTATCAACCGCGACAATTCCATGCAGGTTTGTTTCTTCTTCAAACTGCTTAATAAAGTAGCGGTCGTTGCGAGCGTAAACCTGCCAGTCAATTTGGCGAATTTCATCGCCGGACGCATATTGACGATGCTGTGAAAATTCGCAGCAGCCGCCTTTTGTCGTCGAGCGATGCTTTCCTGCAAGGAGACCATCAACGACTCGTCTCGAGAGAAATTCCAGATGCCCGATCTGATCCATCACACTCGGATCAACAAGCCCATTTGGGTGTGCGTTTGTCCGTTCCGGCGCCGCCGTGACTGTCGCTTTCGCTTTGGATCGAAAAAGGCTGAGCATTGTACTCGTCGAATGAAATGAAAATGACAGGTGAGTTCAGATGGGATTGAATCTGGTTCTACGAAGTCGCCGCTTGTTTTTTCAATGACTCTGTTGCATCGATGATTCGAGTCAGTACCGAGTCCGCATCGACCCCGGCAGCTTCTGCATTGAAGGTGAGGATGATGCGGTGTCGCAAAACCGGATGTGCGACGGCAATTAAATCTGCTGTCGTTGCATGGCAGCGGCGATTGAGAAGTGCGCGGGCTTTCGCAGCCATCAGCAGTGAAATCGTTGCCCGAGGTCCGGCTCCCAACTGCACCATTTGCTGAAGTTCGGT
>JAJDEL010000008.1 GCA_029259835.1 Planctomicrobium sp.
TGGAAGACTACATCAACTCGCTGGCGGAGTACGTCGAGCAGGCTTCAAAACCGTCGCTTGGCGATTACCTCGACAGCATCGCTCTGGAACGGCGGGACGAAGAGCCGGATAAGGAAGCGAAGGCGAACTCCGACGCAATTAAGTTGATGACCTTGCACAGTGCGAAGGGGCTGGAGTTCCCTCGCGTGTACATGGTCGGCATGGAAGAAGGATTACTCCCACACAAACGAACCATCGACGGCACCGAATCCGAAATCGCCGAAGAACGCCGTCTCGCCTACGTCGGCATCACCCGCGCCCAGGAATCGCTCACCCTCTCCAGAGCCGCCACTCGTCGAAAATGGGGAAAAATCAAACCCTCCCAACCTTCCAGATTTCTGTACGAAATGCGGAATGAAAAGGAGTGATTGTGGCGACGGACTCGGCTTCTCTTGAGATTGATTTTGGTCAATTTGTCAAAGTGGCATACTAACATGTATGCAGAAACCCAAGTTGGAAAAGAATTCTGCCTGAGACGGTTCAGTTGAGAGGTCCTGCTTCGTTTCTGTGCCGCAGCGATTCCGGACAGAATCAGGTTTTCGATTCATGGGAAGAAAATCTTTTCGTACAACTCTTGTCAGTGGAACATCGCGACTTATTTCGAGTCGTCTGGTTTGCTATCCTCAGCTTTGGCGACTCGTGGAGATCGGGACCATCTGGGAAATTTTTATAGGGACACTCAATGTGGACAAACGATGAGTGATGAACAGACATTGCAGAGCTTACGGAAGGCCTTGGAGGTTTCTCCTGAAAACGTGCCGTTGCGATTTCATCTTGCCGAAGTTCTGACTCAGCTAAGGCACTACGTCGAAGCGGAGCAGGAATTGCGCCACGCATTGACGTTTGAACCTGATGCCGTGAATCTGAAGCTTGCCTTGGCGGAGTGCTTCATGAATCAGAACAAACAGAGCGAAGCTCTAGTTCTGGTTGAATCGCTTGCCAAAATGAGCGAGCCGCCCCCTGCTGCGCAGGTTTTGTATGCCAGATTGTTGTTGCGGGCGGGCGATGAAAACGGCGCTGCCTTTCAATACCGTGCGGCCATCGAAACCTCGCCAGAGCTACAAGACGAAGCACTTTCAGAAGAACTTGGAGTTCACCCTGCGAGTGACTGGTCCTCTGAAAACGAATCAAACGCGGATGAATGGAAACAACGTGAACCAGCAGGTGACTCTCCAGCACCAGCTTCAAATGAAATCGAATGGGAAACACCAGGCGTTACGTTCGAAGACGTAGGAGGCATGGATGAGATTAAAGAAGCGATTCGGATGAAGATCATTCACCCGCTGACTCATCCGGAAATCTACGAAGCCTACGGTAAGAAAGTCGGTGGAGGCATCTTGCTGTATGGACCGCCTGGTTGCGGGAAAACACATTTAGCGCGGGCCACGGCTGGTGAAGTCCACGCGAAATTCATGTCGATTGGCATTCATGATGTCCTCGACATGTGGATTGGAAACAGTGAGAAACAACTCCACGACTTGTTTGAACAAGCTCGCCGTAACGCGCCGTGTGTGATGTTCTTTGACGAAGTCGATGCTCTGGGCGCTTCTCGCTCAGACATGAAAACCAGCGGTGGACGCCACTTGATCAATCAGTTTCTTTCTGAAATGGATGGTGTCAATGCGTCGAATGATGGACTGTTGATATTGGCTGCCACGAATGCCCCTTGGCATTTGGATGCGGCCTTTCGAAGACCTGGGCGTTTTGATCGAGTGCTCTTCGTACCACCTCCGGATCTCCCTGCACGATCGAGTATTTCTCAAATTTTATTGGCTGGGAAACCTGTCGAGAAGCTGGACACGCACCTCATCGCCAAGAAAACAGATGGCTTCAGTGGTGCAGACTTGAAAGCCATGGTTGATATCGCCATCGAAGAGAAATTAAACGAAGCGATGCGTGAAGGAATTCCGAAGCCTTTGACGACGAAAGAATTGATCAAAGCTGCAAAACAGGTGAAGCCCTCGACAAAAGAATGGTTCGGTTCGGCGAAAAACTACGCACTCTTTTCCAATCAGGGTGGGGCCTACGACGACATTCTGGACTACCTGAAATTAAAATGAACGAATACATCTTACAGATTCAACGGGCGCAACTGCTGCTCGAACAGAACCGGCTGGACCTCGCCAAAGAAACCTTACAAGCGGCGATTGCCAGCGAACCAAACGAGTCCGTGGCGTATACATTGTTGGCTTACATCCTCCTTCAACAAGAGGACCTCACCGGAGCGCGACAACTTGTTGAGCGATCTTTAGGGATGAGTCCTGAGGATGATCACGCTCATTTGGTTTATTCGTGTGTTCTTTACGCGCAAGGGAAATTGAAGCAAGCCGATTTCTCAATTCGAGCTGCGATTGAACTCGATCCCACATGTGCGGACTACTATGCACAGCAGGCGAGATTAGAAGTCACTCAATGCAATTGGAAGAAAGCAGTGAAAGCCTGTGAGACAGGATTGCAGTTTGACCCAGACCACAAAGATTGCGTGAATTTACGTGCTGTTGCGCTGACGAAACTCGGCAAACGTGATTCAGCCGGTGCTGGCATTCGAGAGGCTTTGGCAAAAGACCCTGAAGATGCTTCCACGCACGCAAACATGGGCTGGACTCTTTTACATGATGGGAAATCGAGTGAAGCTGCCGAACATTTTCGAGAATCACTTCGACTTGATCCGGACAATGACTGGGCTCGAAGCGGAATTGTCGAGGCACTGAAAGCTCGGAATCCAATATACCGAATGGTTCTGAACTACAGCCTTTGGCTCTCTTCCTTTACAGCGACAACACAAATGATGC
>JAJDEL010000071.1 GCA_029259835.1 Planctomicrobium sp.
AATAAAAGCCCGCCATTTCTAGAAATGGCGGGCTTTTATTCGGTAATTCAAATCCATGAAGTCGATTAACGACCTCTCTCTCGAACAATCACGCCGTGACGTGTGTCTCGCTCAATTACCTTGTGCTTACCTGTCACGAAGATTCCATGTGGTCGGTATTCACGGGAGACAACCACGGACCGATTGGCAGTTCCTCTGACGACTTCGTGTACTCGCCGACGTGGTGAAACAACGATTGGTGCCGGTGCAACAACCGTTGGTGTCACTACTACTGGCGCTGGAGTGTAATAGCCAACTCTCACGACTCTCCGGGGAATGACTTGAACGGGATAGACCGGGGCTGCGACAACCACAGGCCGGGCAACGACGACTGGTGCGCGATAGGCACGTACGACATAACGTTCGGCCTTTGCGGAACCGTTGAACACGATCAACAGGCAAGAACAAACCAGCACTAAATTCGAGATTCTCTTCAACATGGCACAAACCTCCTTGTGTTTGCAAAATCAAAATAGGGGAGTTGGGGAACATTTAAGCATCGTACGGTAACACATCGAATCGCGATTGTCAGCTTACTTTTTTACGTATGTGTGCTTCCAGATGGGTTAAAGCGGAGAGCCTGAGCAGAAAGCTTTACAGCGATACACATCAGATTTCCGTAACGTGTTGGGATTTAGGGAAATAAGAATTGAATGCCCTGTTCTTGAGGGCAAGATTCGGCTGGACACAATTTTGCTTCCCAAGTTAAATTCCCCCCAAGAAATTCATTCCAGAGAGATCGGTCAGGACAACGATCAATCTTCGGTGGTGTTTGGTTCGAACGACCATCGCTGAATGGGTGTCCCGGATATACTGTCTGGCTCGAATGGACTCGAAGTCCCACTGAATTCGCGTAAAAATCAGCAACTCCTCACTGCACAATGCATGAGGTGAAATTGTCACACGTTGCCGAGTTCAAAATAATACGGATTGTTTTGTGAATAGCTTCCAAAAACTCTTTCCATACGTCTGGCCATTTCGCAAGCAGTTGCTGGCATCGATCATTCTGGGACTCATGGTTGCAGCCTTGTGGGGAGCCAATCTCTCTTTTGCTTTTCCGGTCATTAAGATCTTGCTCGAACAGAAGAATCTCCACGACCACGTTGCTGAGAAAATTGAAGAGGTTCAGTCTGAAGAAGCGAAAGCTCAAAAAACGGTGACACGCATTGAGCAGCAGCTTTCAAAGCATGATGCAGCTGGGGTTCCTCCCACAAATGCTGAATACACAAATGTACTCAGGAAACGGGCCAAAGCTGTCGGAGAATTAAAATCATTCCGAGATAAACATTTCCAGTACCAATGGGTCCAATCCCACATTATGCCCATCGTACCTCAGAATAAGTTTCAAACGCTCTTCTGGCTTCTGGTGATCGTGTTGCTTGCGACTGCTGTCAAAGGAGTATTGATCTTTATTCAGGAGATTTTAGTCGGACGCGTTGCTGAATTGACTGTGATGGAACTTCGCAAGAAACTCTTTAGTCATGTTTTGCATTTGGACTATCAGTCACTCTCACACGAGGGAACGAGCGGACTGATGTCGCGTTTTACCTACGACGGAGAACAGCTCGCGCAGGGAATTACCTTGATCGGAGGTCGGCTGATTCGAGAGCCGCTCAAGTGTTTGGCGTGTATGTTTCTGGCGCTCTACATCAATTGGCGATTGACGTTGCTTTCGGTTTTCTTCATTCCGTTGCTTGGATTGTTTTTAAGCAAATTTGGTTCGATGCTCAAACGCGCAAGCCGACGGATGATGGAAAGCATGTCGCAAATTTATAAGGTTCTTGAAGAGTCGTTCTCCGGACTGAAAGTTGTGATTGCGTTCAACAACCAGAAGCACCACGAAAATCAGTTTGAGAAGCAGTATCAGTCCTACTTTAAGAAGGCGATGAAAGTCGTTCGAATCGATGCCGCAGCAAAGCCGTTGCTTGAACTTCTTGGTCTCACCGCAATGTTCGTCGCTGTTATTCCAGGCACTTATCTCGTGTTGCGCGGGAAAGAGCATATTGGAGGGATTCGTCTCTCATCAGGGGTGATGAGCTCTGCGGAATTGGCAACGCTTTACTTTATGTTAGTCGGAATGCTTGATCCGTGCCGGAAGATGTCGTCGACGTTTTCTCGTTTAAAGCGTTCTTCTGCAGCGGTTGAACGTTTTTTCGATCTCATCGAGCAAGAAAGCAAAATTTCTGATTTACCGAAAACGAAGAGCACCGGTCGTCATAAAAAAGCGATTGAGTTTCAGGATATCTCTTTCCGTTATGAAACTCTCGACCCCAAAGCACAACGTGGATTAGTCCTTGAGCATGTTGATCTGAAAGTCGAATTTGGGGAAGTGATTGCGATTGTTGGACAAAACGGTTGCGGGAAATCAACGCTCGTGAATCTGTTGCCTCGATTCTACGATCCTGAAAATGGAGCCGTACTGCTTGACGGAAAATCGATTGCAGATATCTCGCTCGACGAGCTTCGTGGTCAAGTCGGTATCGTGACGCAGGAAACAATGCTTTTTGATGAGAGCATTTTCGAAAACATCCGCTATGGAACTCCGAATGCGACTCGCGAACAAGTCGAAGCTGCAGCAAAGCAGGCACACGTCCTCGAAATCATTCAGGATTTACCACAAGGATTTGATACGGTCATCGGCGACAAAGGGAAAGAACTTTCCGGTGGACAGCGCCAGCGAATTGCTCTCGCCCGCGTCATTCTCAAAGATCCAGCGATACTAATTCTGGATGAAGCAACCTCTGCTGCGGATGCGGAAAGCGAAACTTTTATTCACGAGACACTGAAAAATTTTGTCAAAGGTCGCACGACCTTTTTGATTTCACATACAATTTCAAACAGCTTACTCGATTTTGTAACGAGAATCGTCGTCATGGAAAAAGGAAGCGTGATCGCGTCCGGCAATCACGAGCAATTGCTGAATACGTGTCCGATTTACCACCGACTCTACAATTCTCCATCACGCGTTATCGGAATAAAGGCCGTATGATAGTCCGTCTATCAACTCCCCAGCGATGTACCGGTTCGTAATTCTCTCTTTGCTGCCTGGAACGAGCGTTTTCGTTCTTTGTTGATGGCCAGTTTGACGTCTGCGGTAGCAAGACCAGCGTGGTCGGCGAAACGCTGAAGCAGTTTCTTTTCCTGTCGAGTGATTTGACCGTCGGCGAGAATGACGTGAATCAGTTGCTCAAGGTAGGCCGAAGCCTGGCGGGAATCTTGTGGTGTCGGAATGTTTGTCGACTTAGAGGCTGCCTGATCAATGAATTGATCAACACGCTTGTTGTCCAATCCGCGATGCGAACCGAGTCGATATAGTGCCTGCCTCTCGGTCGCGGAGAAGTCACCGTCGATCATCATCACTTTTGCCAGAACTGCGAGGGAAAGCCCGGCATCGGCATGGACATCGTTGGCACTGCCGGACCATTCATCTTGAACTAGCGGAATAGGTTTCGTGTTTTGATATGCCATTAATGAAGAGTAAGGCAGGATCTCAGCGAGAACCCAATCGAACTTCCCTGAATTCAAGACCGCGCCGCAATAAATGCATGCGCCTTCTTTATTCACACTGATCGGCGCACCGCAACTCGAACAGCCTGCCGATGTGAATGTGGAATCCGCGTGACTCGTAACCTTGTGATCTCGTATCAGGACGTAAACGTGGGTGTAAATCGCCTGAGGACGCAACGTCCGTGTCCGTTTTCTGTTCACTTTCTCCAACAGTTTTCCCGACCAGCGAACCATCACGCGAATTGAATCGGGATGCTGTTCATCTCCAATCTTTGCATCAAGAATTTCGACTTTCCCGACCGCCGGGTCTTTCCAGAATTCCGTCTTACTTAAGTTCTTGTCCAGCGAAGCCTTGTAGTCTGGCGTGACCACTGGCAGGACGAACTTGATGTCGTTGTAGAACTCTGAGGATTTCAATCGCCAGAACATGACTGAGACACGGTCTTCGATATGTTGAATGCTGAAACCAGGGTCGTTGCTTTTGATCTCCGAAATGCCAGGTACCGATTGATCATGCTGCGGCACGTTCCATTCTTGCTCCTGAGTAATCTCCGCGAGTAC
>JAJDEL010000701.1 GCA_029259835.1 Planctomicrobium sp.
GTGTTAGTTACCTCGTCCCGGATTAGACAGTTTCTCCAATGCCTGATCAGGGCCAAATGTCGCACTCGGCTGACTGGGTGGAAATTCAGTGAAAGTGCTCACAAATTTGGCGACCACAGTCTGAGCAGGGACGAACGTCCACATTTTGTCGGCGTACCAGCGGAAGTACATTTTTGATTCTCGCATGAACAACTCATAAGGATCCTGTCGTAGATTGACTACGTAAGGCATGTTCACTGGTCGCAAAATCGAATCCTGCAAATTTCCTTCCTGAACTTTGAAATGGATTTTCCAGTCATTGACCCGAACAGCATTCAAGTTCGCGTTGTCGTCAAAGTAGAAAATTTCGCGGCGTGGACCTTTCTTTGCTTCACCCTGAAAGAATGGTTTGAAATTGTATCCGTCGAGGTGAGTTTTGAACTTTTTGTCTCCGACCTTGTAACCTTTTTTTAACTTTTCTTTGATGTCGCTATCACCAACCGCAGCCAAGAATGTTGGCAACCAGTCTTCATGTGACATGACATCGTTAACCACTGTTCCCTTTTGAACTACGCCCGGCCAACGGACGACGCATGGGACACGCATTCCACCTTCCCATGTTGTTCCTTTTTCACCATGAAACGGTGTGTTCCCTCCATCTGGCCAAGTCATCACTTCGGCTCCATTGTCTGTCGTCACAATCACAATGGTGTTCTCCGCGATCCCCAAGTCATCCAGCTTCTTAAGCAACTGACCGACTACATCATCGAACTGTGCCATTCCGTCAGCGTACAAACCGAATCCAGTCTTGTTCTCCCACTCCGGAGATAGTCGCGTAAACACGTGCATACGTGTCAGGTTATGCCAGAGGAAGAACGGTTCCTTCGCCTTGTGAGATCGATCAATGAAATCGAGGGAACGGTCTAAAAGATCATCATCGATCGTCTCCATGCCTTTTCGAGTCAAAGGACCGATTTCCTTGACGACTTGCTTTCCCACTCTGCCGAATCGCGGGTCTGTGAAGGGGTCATCCTGATCACTGGCTTTGCAATCCATTGTACCGCGTGGTGCAAACCGTTTTAGGAAGTCCGGATCCTTGGGATAGTCGGGATCTTCAGGTTCTTCCTGCGCGTTTAGATGGTAAAGGTTTCCGAAGAACTCATCGAATCCATGAACGGTCGGCAGGTACTCGTTTCGGTCGCCCAGGTGGTTCTTTCCAATTTGTGCTGTCGCATAGCCGTGCGGCTTGAGCAGTTCCGCAATAGTCGGGGCGTTCGCTGGCATCCCCACTTTGGCACCAGGCATTCCGACTTTCAATAAGCCAACACGGTAAGGATGTTGACCCGTAATGAACGCGGCCCGGCCAGCGGTACAACTTTGTTGTGCATAATAATCAGTAAACATCGCGCCTTCTTTGGCGACACGATCAATGTTTGGTGTCCGCCCACCCATCATGCCTCGATGGTAGCAACTGAAATTAGACCAGCCGATGTCGTCACCGAAGATAACAACGATGTTCGGTTTCTGCTGCCTTTGCGCTTGAGCCGAGACCGCGAAAAGCATCACGCTCAACGCGGCAAAAATGAATCGAGAGTTCCTCATAATAAGTTTTCCTCTTTTTCAGTTGAGTTAAGACCGGGAGCGATGCAGCTTTAGAATTATTGTTTGCCGAGAGTAAACTTCTTCGCATAAAAGTTTTCTCTCTCTGGCCCTTTCACTGGCTGGAGATGGCGGGATTATTTAAATGGAACTGCAGCTTAGAGAATTCGCAAGCGGTGAAACGTGAAAATCAAAAGGCCAGCTCCCGCGAGAATCGCGGATGTCGAATCGACAAGTCGGATTATACCCAAGCAAAGTTCACCATTGCAATCAGGGCAGGAGAAGATCGAAGCCCGAAGTTCACAGAACTTGCCCAGCAGATTTCAATTCACTTTTCGAAGCAATTATTTCATGTAGTGCAAAGCGAGTTCTTCGACATCGCCGTATTCTCGATACCCTCTGAAACCATCGACGATTTTTCCGTCTTGAAACATGACGACCACTGGGATCGCTTGGATGAGATAGTGATTCGCAATGTGTTCACGCTCGTCGAGGTCGACTTCAACGACTTTGACTCGCCCAGCATATTTTTCTTCTAGTTTGACGAGATGCGGATGCAGTTTCTTACAAGGGGGGCACCAATCTGCCTTGAAATCGACGAGGACGAGTTTTTCCTCCTCGATGACTTCTTCTTTGAACCAGGCATCTTCCGGCGGAATCGAAGTCATCCCGTCCGTGATATTTGGGCCATCTGGGTCGGGAGCAGATAAGATTGCAAACAAGAATAGCAAGCCAACCAATACTGCTGCCGAAATTAAGATGAAGCGCTCTACCATCGGATAAATTCCAAATCACCGGTTTCTGTCTAATCATATACGTTACCCGACGGGCCATTCTAGCGTTCCATCCTATCGTGGAATAGGCGATTATTGGAATCGCGAGGTCTGTATTTTTGTGGGTGTGCCAATTGTCGAGACACTAGCCCTTAGCCGCTGGTCTGAATAGACTCTAGGCTTCAATTCGTTTCCCATTTAGAATTCAGCAATGCGGCGGTAGAGAATGTTTCAGAAGCAAAATTTCATGGCTCTGGTTGTTTGTTTTATTGTTGGCTCGCTTCTCCAAGCTGCCGAGAAGCCTGAAGCAACGTCAAAGCAAGCTGAAGTTCCAAAGGAAGTCACAAACACTCAAAAAGAAACGCACCCCCTGCTCTCTCCAGAAGATGCTCTCCAGAAACTCAAATTGCCACCTGGATTTCGTGCAACAGTTTTTGCGAGTGAACCAGAGATTCGCCAACCGATCGCGTTGGCTTTTGATGCACGAGGGCGGATGTGGGTCGCTGAAAATGATACTTATTCCGACAGTTCGATCGGTTACGATTTAAAGCAGCACGATCGGATTCTCGTCTTTGAAGATCAAGACGGCGACGGGCGCGCTGATTCACGCAAAGTCTTTTGGGATGAAGGTCACCATCTGACAAGTGTTGAACTCGGCTTCGGTGGCGTTTATGCATTGTGTGCTCCGGACCTGCTCTTCATCCCGGATCGAAATCACGACGACATCCCAGATGGAGAGCCAGAAGTCGTTCTGACCGGATTTGACAATGCCTCGATTCGGCACAATATCGTGAATGGTTTGAAATGGGGACCTGACGGCTGGTTGTACGGTCGTCATGGAATCACGACGACATCGTATGTCGGGACTCCGGAAACACCAGAAGAATTACGGACTCCAATCAACTGTGGTCTCTGGCGTTTTCATCCAGTGACTAAGAAGTTCGAAGTCGTCAGCAACGGAACGACAAATACTTGGGGGCATGACTGGGATGAGCATGGCGAACTCTTCTTCATTAATACCGTCATAGGTCACTTCTGGCATTCGCCTTTCGGCGCTCACCTGGAACGAATGTTCGGCGAAGACTTCAACCCGCATCTCTACAAACTGATGCCGCAATCGGCGGATCATTATCATTGGGATCGTTCAGAGAAATGGTCGGACATCCGAAACACCGGTGTCACGACAACAACAGATGCAGTTGGCGGTGGACATGCACACTGCGGAATGATGATCTACCAAGGAACAAACTGGCCGAAGGAATATCGCGGCGATGTCTTCACGCTGAATTTACATGGACGCCGGATCAATCGAGACAAAATTGAAAGAGCCGGAGCTGGCTTTGTCGGTAAGCACAGGCCAGACATGGGGACGTCCGACGATCAATGGTTTCGAGGAGTTGAACTTGCGCATGGTCCCGATGGTGGTGTTTTCGTTCTCGACTGGTCTGATATCGGTGAATGCCATGAGAATGATGGGATTCACCGCACCTCTGGGCGAATTTACAAGATTGTCTATGGCAACGTGCAACCTCGATCAACTGGCGATTTTATGTCGCTCAGCAATGACGAATTGTTCGAAAAATTGGGGAGTGAAGACGCCTGGCAACACCGCACAGCGCGACGTGTTTTGCAGGAAAGATTTGTTGCCGGAGATAATCTGAAACCGCTGCGCAGCAAGTTGATTCCACGGCTCTTTGAGCGGATTGATGTGACCCTTCGCCTGCATGTTCTCTGGGCTTTGAACTCAACAGGCGGTGTCGATACTGCCGACCTTAAACGATTGCTGGAAAGCGATGAAGAATCGCTGCGAGTTTGGGCGGTCCAACTATTATCACAGCAATCAGAACAGCAGCGTCATGCAGAACTCTTCGCGAGCCTTGCAGAAAAGGAAACATCTGGACTTGTGTTGATGCATATCGCATCTGCAATGCAAAGACTGCCGCTTGAAACTCGTTTTCTCATTGCCAACGGACTCTTACAACACCGCCAATTTGCGGAAGATCAATTTCTCCCTCTCATGATCTGGTACGGGATCGAACCAGCGGTTGCGGAGCATCCCGCTCAGGCGATTTCGTTGTTGAAGGAATCACAATTCCCAGAAGTGAATCAGTTTATCTCACGACGCATCACTTCCGAATACCGGAAACAGAAGGTGGCTGTCGCGAGTCTTGTCGACATTGCCGCTAACGGAAACAACAAAGGTGCGAAGCAAATTCTCCTCGGAATGCAGGTGGCGCTCGATGGTCGGCGAAAAGCGGAAGCTCCTGATGGCTGGGAAGGTGCCGCCAAGAAACTGGTCGCGAAATCGAATGACGAATTGAATCAATTGGTTCGCGAATTGTCCGTGACTTTTGGAGATGGTCTCGCGCTGGAGGAACTACGAAAAGTCGCTGCGAGTGAAAACGAGCCCTTGGCTGTGAGGCGAAATGCAATTCGTGGACTGGTCACCGCTCAGGATGATGCGTCTCGTGACCTGTTACAGAACTTGCTTGATCATCGCGATCTCGGAGCCGATGCAATTCGTGGACTCGCTGTCATCGGTGATGAGAACACGGCTCAAATTATTGTCTCTCGCTATGGTCGCTATCGAGATCGCATCAAATTGGTCGCAATTGAAACACTCGCTTCACGCCCTGAGTACGCCGCAGTTCTGCTTCAGGCGATCATTGATAACAAAATTTCATCCGCGGCACTGCCACCGTTTTACATCCGACAGATGCGCAGCTTCGAAAGCGAAAAAGTTCAAGCGCCTCTCAAACGGTTGTATCCGCAATGGCGACACACATCTGAGGAAAAAGAGAAGCGAACTAACGAACTCCGCGAACTGCTCACGGAATCATCGCTGGCTCAGGCAAATGTGAGTCAGGGGAGGACACTCTTTGAAAAGACGTGTGCATCGTGCCACAAACTGTACGGACAAGGCGGAAAACTTGGCCCAGACTTAACAGGCTCGCAACGATCGAACCTCAATTATCTTTTGGGGAATATCGTCGACCCGAGTGCTGAGGTCGCCGAGAAGTTTCAAATGTCGATCATCGTTCTTTCAAGCGGTCGTGTTGTCAGTGGTGTGATTCAACAGGAAAGCGATGAAACCATCGTGATTCAAACACCAAATGAAGAACTGACACTTCTCAAGGAAGACATTGAAGCCAGAAAAAATTCCAAACTCTCCATGATGCCAGAGCGTCAACTCGACAAAATGACGAATGAAGAAGTTCTTGACTTGTTCGGGTATTTAATGTCGAAGGAACAAGTCCCGCTGGTTTCAAAGAGCAAGTTGTTTCGCGGCACAGTTGAAATGTGCGGTGAAACGGTCATTCATTGAAAGTCTTGTTAGCTCCGAATAGATCGTCGATGCGCTCGCTGCGGTAGATCGACCAGCCGATGTTTGGTTCGGACGGTTTTGCTTCGATCACAACTTCAAAAATCTTTTCGCTGCATAGATCAGGGTCGGGGTAGGTGACTTCGTAAATCTCAGCCCACTGCCGAACTCCAGGCGCGGCGTCTGTTTGATTGCCATTTTTATCGCGGATTTCTCCACCGTTCGTGATGAGTACGTTCCCCGTTTCGGGCAACCAGTCGACATCACTTAAAAACGTTGAGTAGAACCGGTCGTCTGCCGTCCCAGAGTATTCCCAGATTTGTTCAATAGTCATCTCTTCTGCATTGACTCGAAATTCGACAACGCGGCTCCGATTTTCGCTCGCTGGAATTTTTTTCCCAAAGGGCGTTACCTGATAGTTCCCGTTGTCGAACATGAGCAACGTTCCGCGTGGTGTGATTTCCACAGCGTGTTGATGATAAGGCCAATGCGGACGACCGATTGGTTTAAGAAGTTTTCGTGCGTGCTTTCCTTTCCAGTTTTTCGGGTTCCCCAAAATCCACACGAGTTGACCGGTTGCCCGATCAATTTTAATCACTGCATCCTGATGCCGAACGGAAACGATGATGCTGTTGTCTGCGGGATCGTAAGTGACTGAATTCGAATGGCTCCAGTCAAATGTTCCCCCTTCAATGTGTTCGTAGCCACGATTGTCCCAAAAATTGTGCAGAGAGCCAAACCCGATTCGGCGTGGATCGAGCAATTCAAACAGCTCCCAGCGATTGACGATGGTTCCATCGGTTTCCATTTCGATTACTTGATCAGCAATGATGTTCGCTTTCGGAATGCGTTTGCGAGAGTGGTAAGACGGATCGTAGTAGGGCTGCATTTCGTGAAGGTTCGTTGTGAGTGCCAGGAATGTTTTGGAGTCCATCGGATAGACATCGTGGTGCAATGAATCAACTGCGACTGGAATCGCATTCTCAGAAACAGTCCGTTCCAAATTTGCTGCGTCCCAGCGGCGGACGATATTTCCTTGCAAATCGATTTCAATCAGACCATCGGTTCTGTTTCCGTATCCGTACAACAAGTTCCCGTTCGCGAGTTGCCGAACGATGAAGATGAGATGCGGCGCCTGATATGACCAGCGCAACTTACCTTCGTGATCGATGGCGATGATCGCACCGAAGTCGGTGTCTGGTTTGTTGTTCTCCCATCGAATGAGATTGAACAGAGTTAATCCTGGTTCCATGCGATTGGTTTCAGCATGGGTGACTCGAATTTGTGGAAGGTGCTGAGGTCTAGGCTTTTCTGAATAACGAATCGCAGGAGTGTTTTTCTTCTCTTGATCAGCGAAGTACGGAGTGTCACTACTGGCTTGCTCAGCCGTCGAGATTGCTGAGTCAGTCTCTGTGAAGCTGCCGGTTGAAATTTCTTCGAGTGCCACTGCTGGTTTGTCCAGCAGTGCGAGTTGCGGAGTGGTCTGCTGGTTGGAAAATTCTTGCTCGTATTTTCGTTCCTCAAGAGTCGGAGCAAC
>JAJDEL010000702.1 GCA_029259835.1 Planctomicrobium sp.
GCAATCGCGCCGAAAATGCCTGTTCCAAGAACGAGTAGCAGACAGAGTAGCATGCCAGGGAGTACCCGATACTTCAGTTTCATATTCTGCTCTCGGGCAGCACCTTCAAAATGATAAGCCTCGCTAGTTTCCTGAATCCAGCGACCAGTCCCCATGAAATAAGTCAGCACGACGGCATGAACAAACAATGCAAAGACAGACGACGCGAGCGCAAACTGAAAATGCAACGAGACCTGTTGACGCGCCACTTCAGAAAACGATTCGGTACTTTCTATGTTCCAGCCAAGCCAGATCGACACGACCACTGCGAAATTGCCTATACAAGCCAGAAAGAAATAGTTCTGATTCACGTTTTATCTCTTAATTGTGAGCCACGGGCTTTGCGAGATTCACGTTTTCGTCGCGAAATGCTCGACGCTAGCGCGTTCGGCTCATGTGCTCTAAAGTACGTTCTCAGCTTAAAAAGTATTCACTCTCGATACGCTCGGCATTCCACGGAACCGTCCGGGCGGATCTCAATTTGAATCACCATCGGGCAGCAACAAATCGGACAATCTTCGACATACTCCTGCTGGCGACCTTGCGTCGGATCGACCGGAATCACGATTTCCTCTCCACACGAGGAACACACATAATCGGTTTCGTTGTCCATGGCGTAGTTTCAAATTATTTGCGTCCACAAGAAATCAGCATCGTTGAGGAAATTTTAGCCGCTCGATTCTTTAAGTGTACGGCTAAAGTGATGCTGCTTTAGCTTCCACTTGCGAGACGATCTTTGATCATAGAGATATCACGACCGATTCCGCACTTGAACGACTTGAGTTCTCAATAATCACTCAGTTCGATGGCTTCGAATTCTGATGTTCGAGATATTGAACTGCGATTTCCTCTTCAATCTTCTGGTCAAGCCCTCCAGCAAAGAGATTCATATGATTTTTGCCTGGCAAAATGACGATTTTCGCGTCGCTGCCAAGTTTTGCCATTGTCACTTTGAGAAGCATCGTTGCACCTTCGAGGTAGAAAGTGTCCTGATCTCCCATGAAAACGTGCAACTTACCTTTCAAGTCCGGCTCTAGCTCCTGCCAGTGATTTTGCAAAATTAGATTGATGTCGTACTTCTTCCATGTTTCAGCCACTTCGGCATCTATCTCTCCTGTCTCTCGATTCCACAGCAGAAGTGGAAGTCCATCCTTGCCACGAGGACTGAAAACGGCCTCGAAGCTGTACAACTGACCGCCGTAACCAAGTACGTCTTCCATATGCGAGAAGTCATCGTACCACAGCATGACTCTACCATTCATACGCGCGAGTGGTCGCCGCTGACCTTGATTGTCGACGAACATCTTCTCACCCGGCTTGTAGACGTTGATCCTTTGAAAATCTCGCAAGTCAACTGGATCGGGCGCCGTACTCCACGTGCCACCAAACGTCTTTGCAGAATTCATCTGAACCCAGAGTGAACTCCACCCACCTGACGAATGACCAGTGAGAAAGCGTCCGTACTCTCTGGCATCAGTACGGAACTGGCGATCAATTTCCGGGATCAACTCTTGAACCAGAGCGTCCCCATACGGACCATTATTCGCTGAATTCGCAAAGACGTGATGACCGAGCGGACAACTTGGATCGAGCATTACCTTAATGAAATCAACGCTTTTCGTGTTCATACGTGGTCGCTGATGCCGTTGCCAGCCCCTCGCATCAAGATGCGTCCCACCGAAGCCAGGGATCTCGTAAATCACCGGGTATCGGTTATCTAAATTCGCTTCGTAACCCACTGGCAATGTGACCGCTGCTTTGAGTTCAACTGGTCGATGATGAAACTCGCTGAGGAGTTTTGATTGCAAAGTAACGATCTTCGTCCGCTGGCTTTCTCGTGCTTTAGGTTTCGAAACGACCTGTAAGACAGGCAAGCTCACCGTCAAGTTCGGTCCCAAGCGAACGGGCTTGCTGTAACCGTTGCCAGATCCGGTTCCAACGTGACGGTCGTGTGGATTGAATCGAACGACTGACTGAGCAACCATTCCGGTCAGATTCAGCTGATCAAAACCTTTCGGGAATTTCCGAACAGCAGGATCGGCAGTCGACAATTCGACCACAGTTCCCGGCTGCCAGTCTTCAACATCCAGCGAGAGAAATGGCTCTGGGGTGAACCAATTTGGTCCGGTTCGAGGCTCCTTCGCCCCACGACTCAAGAAAACGTAAACACGTCCGGTGTAATTTTCAGAAAATATCTCCTTGCCAATACGAACATGAAACAGACGCGGTTCTGCTCCCTGAACAAGGTTCTGCTGAACCCCTATAAAAAACAGTAAAGTCAATGTCAGACGAAACATACGACAACCTACTTTAGATTCATGAAGGCCATTTCAGACGAAGACAACACAAAAAATCATCGTATGCTGTCTCAAATTCGATAGAAAAAGCGAAATATCTTACCAAAAATGTCGAACCTTTTTGATACTGTGAAGGTCAACAGACGTAGAAGAACGTACGTGGATTGTAGGTGGACTCATCTTTCAACTCCAACACGTACGAGTGAATTTTGTTTTCGGTCTGACTCAGACCAATTCATTTTGGCTCAAATCAAGAGCCATTTTTGTGTTTCCCGAGGACTGCGACATTCGCAGAAGGTGCAACGATGACACAGCACATCATGACAAACGGCAATCAAGTCAACGGAACAACTGGCACAGTCGAAATGACTGACGCTCAGATGCCAACCGTCGTCGCCGCCCCTGTCCTGTGTACTGAAGTGCGCCACCGCGTTGATGTATGCAGATTTGATGACCGCCATGAGGCGTATCGTCAACCTGGGAAACGGCTACCGAAACCCACCAAGGTGACGAAACGGTTACTCCCGTTTCTCGCGAGCCAAACTTGCTCAGCAGAGCAAGAACCGCTCGGGAAATCATCCGGTGGAGTCTCCCGAGATGCTGGCGATTTGCCAGCCGCGGCGTGGGCGTCGTTCGTCATTAGTCGATCGATATCCTACGGCTCGATTTCCTTGTGAAATCAAACTGAAACCCCGTCGTAATTTTCGACGCATTCAATTTGATCTCCTCGGAAACAGTCCGCTGCGGAAAAGCTCGCATCCCCAGATGTGAACTTTTCGTTTGATGCCTTCAGCTCAAGCTCGGCAGCGTTTTTGTCTCCGGAATAGACATCAGGAATCCTTTGCACTGGCACTGCGAACCTTTGTCTCCAGGAATCCCCCGTCGGTCACACTTTCACAACGATCGTGAAAGTGACCTGCCCGAACGGATTGTTTTTTAATGTTTCTTTCAACCCTTAATTACTCAAGAAGGATTTTTTCAATGTCATATTTTGTCAAATCAAATTCCGTATCCAAACCTCCAATGCAATGGCAACGTGTCTGTGGCATGCGGCATGACGACATGCGTCATGGGTGCCTGCACCTGACGCTCAGGAGTAGACACATTGAGGATACGAGAAGGTTCGACCCTTTTTACTAACAAAAACAAGAGACTGACTTCCACACCAAAGAAATCGATACGATCCGCAATCACGCGGTCACAATCGGCAGGAGTCGGTCTCACAACGCACC
>JAJDEL010000703.1 GCA_029259835.1 Planctomicrobium sp.
TCCGGAAATGTTTTTGCGTGGAGTTGTTATCGCAAACTCGGCACAAGAAGCAATCGACATCACTGACGTTTCCGACTTCACACTGGTGGATTCTGACATCGACTCAAATGCAGGTTTGAACCAAATTCGCATTACAGCGACACAAGAAGAGACGGATATTGATGGAGATGGAGATGACGAAGACCCCATCGTTTACAACATCAATATGCTCAACAACAATATCACAGACGGCGGAACAGCACGGGCCGGTGACATGATTTTGTTAACAACTGGCGGTTTTATTACTGATGGAGCTGATCTGAACTTCAACTTCCTGAACAACGGAGTACCAGGATCTTCGCCAATCAACTCAATCAGTTCTTCACGTCCCGGCGATGCCGCTCTCTTGGTCAATTGGACTGGAGATTCACAAATCCTGATCGATAATAATACGTTCGTCTTGACAGACGCAAATTTGCAAAGCGGTGTTGAGCTCAACATTGATGGGATTGCTGACGTGGCATACACAAACAACAACCTGAGGGCATCAGGTGTGAGTGATGTCGGAATTGATTTCACCTTCCAGGAAGCAACAAATCTCGTAGTTAGTAACAACGCGGTCGTTGATGCCGATGGATTTTTCACTCCCGGATCAGGCTTTATTATGTCCGGGGATGATTCGACAGCAATGTCTCTCTCCTTCCTCTCTGGAGGGAATAACATTGAAATCGAAAACAACATTCTTGAATTCAATGGCTTCGGAAACACAGGGATCGATTTCGTGCGAATCTTTGCTCCCTCGAATGTCGCAATTAACAACAACTTGATCGTACGTCGAAATAATGCTCAACCATTATTCACTCCCCTTGAAGAAGGGATTATCTTCCGCGATGTTCGTGGAGTCATTAACCTCATTGGCAACGTCAACAATACCATTCAGTTAAATTCTATCTTCTTTAATAACTTTGCTATCACACCCGGAACAAGCAACGGACAAATCATTGTCAACGGAGTTCCATTACCGTAACCAACAGACCGACAATGATTGCCTGACCTCGCGTTCGTGAACTGATCGCTCAAATTTCCTAGAGGCGGCCCGAATTATGACGCCTGCGATGTTTTTGTCGCAGGCGTTTTCTTTTTGTCGATACAGTTTCGATGCTGAATTAACTCTGCAACGATGCTCATTGCGATCTCCGGGACCGTTTGAGATCCGATTTTTAACCCAATTGGTGCGTGGACCTGTTCCAGCAGTTCCGGGTCGATCCCGTTTCGAACAAGTCCGTCGTAAATCAAACGAATCTTTCTTTTGGAACCGATCATCCCGAGGAATTTCGGAGACCGGCGAATGAGGTGAAACAACGCTTCTTCGTCATGATTGTGTCCGCGAGTCACGATCACACAGAATGTCTGGTCATTGATCTCTAAAGTCGGAAGAAGAGCGTCAAAATCCCCAACGATCCACTCCGTCGCTGATGGGATGTTCTCGGAGTTGCAGTATTCTTCCCGATCATCCATGACCGTTACTTTGAAGTCCACCTCCGCAGCATACTCAGAAATTTTCCGACCAACGTGTCCCGCTCCGACAACAATCAAGCGTGCCTGCGGCAAATAGGGCAAGTAGGAAATGCCTTTGATTAGATAGGGTCGAGGACGCCCCTGAATCGGATGAAGGTTTTCGATGACTTTTTGATTCAATTCTCCGCTTCCATCCGTCGCAACAACTTCAGAATTGTGGTTCACGAGATATCGACTGCCTGGGGTGCCGACTTCTTCATCCACCACAACGGCTTCGGTCAATCCTTTTTCCGCAAGAATAAGTTCGGAAAACCGTTCGTAGTAACTGTTGCTCTTGTCGTTGCGGACCGGTGCGAGAATCATCGTCATGCGACCACCACAAATGAGACCGTCGTCCCAACCATAGTCGTGATCAAGTTGAAACAGAGCGATTTCGACTTTGCCAGTCGACAGATTTTCGAGTGCTTTTCGTTTCACCTCTGCTTCAACGCACCCACCTCCGAGCGTCCCAACTTGTGTTCCGTCTTCATAAACGAGCATCGAAGCACCCGCTTTCTGAGGAGTCGACCCACGGGTCTCAACGAGTGCCGTGTAGACAACATTCTTTCCAGCTTTTCTGGCAGCAAGCAAGGCTTCCAGTACATTTCGCATTTGTTTCAGCCAACATCAACAAGTTGAAATTCGAAGAAGTCCAATGACTCTCTACAAATTTCATTGTAGGACCGAAAACGCCGTAAATAAAGGAGCTGTTTTTGCGATCTATAGCCGTCCTGAATCAAGTCTCCGAACAGATTCGATCTGCATCGACTGCAGGGTGCGGATCCTGGTGATGAGCGTGAACCAAATTCAGGTCCGGGGCTAGCGCCCAAACGGCTCATTTCAGGAAAGCATTCGGAATAATTCCTAAGCAACTGAACGGTTTTCGACCGAACTCAAAAGCATCACTGAAACCTCCGTTGTGCATTCCTCTAAATCGTGCATCGAACGTCTCACGGTTAATCGCACTCCGTATGTTTGCAGCGTCGTGAATTCTGCCCGGAATGAATCGTTATGACATTCACTCCATGCTTCCGGAATGGTGGCGAATGCGGGAGAGAGAGGAATATGACAATGCTGAATTCTCTCGCCAGCACGAAAGTGAAGATGGATCGTCCCTTCGTGTTTTTCAGTTTGGTCTCTCATGCGGACGCGCGTCCAAGATTGAATCAGCTCGCCATCGCTCTCTCCAACTTCGGTGGATCCACTCTCTTCCAAGTTAGTCGTAAGAAAGTGATCCATTGACGGCGTGTCGGCTGGGACGGTCTGTCCATGAAATTCGCCGGACGCCTCAATTGTCATCACTTCTTCATTCTTATACTCGAACGAAAGTAGCGCGACACAAATTGAACCGGTTAAGGCGAGTCCGGTCGCGGCGAGGAGAATTGAACCCGTCGCTGCTTCACCGGAAATCAAAATTGTCGACATCCAACAGATGACAATTCCACAGAGCAGTAATAGTGGGGCCGTGAGATTTATGCGACGGTCTCTGACGAACATTCCCAGCGCCGCAATTGCCAGAACAGGGATGATTCCTAACAGTCCAGGTGGGGAAGTGGCGGTTCCGAGTTGTGTTAAGAGGTCACTGAGCGTCAACAGAATCAAGGCTCCGAGGAACCATACTGGCAACGCTGTGGCGGTGATAAGTCTTCGAGCTTGCAAGGGAGTCCTTTCCCAACAGTTCTGTGAAACCGTAACTATGTCGAAATTCGACTCGTACGGCAATCTCTATTTGCGAACATGACCTTCGATCAGAAAACCAGGATGTCGGGAAATAAAAAAGCC
>JAJDEL010000704.1 GCA_029259835.1 Planctomicrobium sp.
CAATCCAATCTCTGTAGGTGTTGATGACATCCTGGAATGTGTGGTCGTTATAACGTCGACTATTGAATTGAAATTCTTCACCGACATTCCAGCTCGGAAAAACCAATGCACCGCCGGAGTGTTCTTCTTCCGCGTTCCCCATCAGATTTGCGGCATAGCTGATTTGAGTTTTGACTTCCTTTTTGCAATACCCAAAATAGTTGTCGGCGATCATCGTGATGATCACACCTGCGTCTGTTCGACAAGTGAGCTTGAAGGCTGCACCATCGTTGTAGAGCTCGTCTTCTTTCTTCCAGCACATTTTGTCCTGAATTTGGCGAGGAGTCGCCTCGTCGATGTGAGGAAGTCCCAACTCTCGTTTGGTCAACTGCAATACATGCGGTGCAAGAATCACACAGCCGGTGTGCCCAGACCAGTGCTCGACATCAATCGCAGCATCGTTTTCTGGGACAAACGGATCGCCTGCGTTGCCAAAGATGGATTCAACAAAATCCAGATTACTTACCAGAGACGCTGGAGCGAAGAATCGTACTTCAAGTCGTTTTTCTGGAGTGACTCCAGGAACGGCAGGTCGGACCAATGGTCGCAGCATTAATGAGACCCAGATGCTCCCGGATGATTCCTGACTCGAAGTGAACGGAATTTCCAGCAATTCCTGTGGTGCGTTTTCGAAAGCCGCGCGGAACATCCTGGCGAAGGTTTCTTTCGGAACAGCTCTTTTGTCACCAGGGATAGGAAGTCCGCCTTCGACAACATGAAAGGTTCCTATCGTGGTTCGGCGATCTGAAGCGGGATTATGCAGAACCCCATTACGAACTCGAAAAGATTCGACATACCCGTTTTTGAAATAATCTCCATCAGCGGGAAGAGAGAGTGCTCGAGCGACTCCGTGCCTGTCAAGAATGAATGATTGATTCGGCAAAGCCAGAGGAGATTCAAGCTCGCAGTCACTGAAGTGTTCGTTCAGGAATTTCTCGATTCGTTCATCGATTGGACACCGCTGTGTCTCACCAAGCCGCCGAGTTTTCTCTTGAAAATTATCTAATAAACCGGCTGCGAGGTCGATCATCTCAGTGCCACCAGCACTCGGAGCAATCGGAAGCCCGTACGCCGCCAATTTAAGATTCACGTACTTCAACATTTCACTGCGTTCGTACGGACCACGATCTTGTGGCTTCTGAGCAGGAAAACCTAATGAGAGTGGATAGTCCATCGAAGTGCTTCGGAGTTGATTAGGGAGTAAAGAGGGGAGCATTGAAATCGATAACATTCTAGCTGCCAAGCCTCAGGGATCGAGAGAGTCAATGCACAATTGCGATATTCAGAAGAAGATTCATCCATATGAGCCAGTAAACTTCACGGCAAGCGACTTTACGATTCTGGTTATCACCTTGAATCAACGCATTGATTCATTTTGATTGGTGAGCGAGTGGCTATGCCCGCAAGCGAAAGCTAACCTGCAGCCACAAAATCATGTGGCCTTGTCAAATGTGTTTGATCGACTTTGGATAAACGGAGTAACGAATGAAGATTCTTGTTGGTTGGGATGATGTGGCTCAAGCGGAACTGATGCGACTCTATCTGAATGTCGAAGAGAGCGGAGTCGTCATCACCTCGGATCATGAACAGACTTTGCAACTCGCGAAATCTGCCCAAACCTGGGATGCGATTCTGATCACGACTTCATTCCCGGATTACGACACAGCGTATGACGTTTTCGCAGAAATCAGGGAAGCCTGTCCCGAGACTCCTGTGATTGGAGCATGTCTGCAAGATGATGTGTACCGCATCGCCAGATATCTCACTAATGGACTCCGCGCCTATGTGATTCGAGACAAATCCGGAGATTTTCTCTTTCTGTTGACAGCGATTATTGAAGGAGCGATTCAGCAAGTTGAAGCGGAACGCGAACGTCAGATTGCTGAAAAATTGAGGAGAGAAGTCGATTCTGTTCGGCAATTGCAAGAATCGATCATCCCCCATGACATCGCAACGCCGGAAGGGTATGGGATCGTCGCGCGGTATGAATCTTCACAAATTCAAGTCATCGGAGGTCAACCCGTCACGATGGCCGGAGGCGATTACTACGACGCCTTTACGCTTCCTGACGACACAATGATTCTTCTTGTGGGAGATGCGTCTGGACACGGCATGAAAGCCTGCATGTCGATCATGACGATGCACACGCTGATCCGTATGATTCGCTATGACGAATTCCGTGATCCCGCCCATTTTGTCAAGTATGTCAACGAACAATTGACTCGTCAGGCGGTTGTGAACAACGAAGGAGGCTTCATCACACTGCTGTATGGAGTTCTCAATCCGAAAACCCACGAGTTGAAGTGGGCTTCCGCCGGACATCAGTCGCCAATTTTACATAATCTTGATACTGATGAGGTATTCGAAGTGACCGACGATCCTGATGCGGCAGGGTTGCCGATTGGAATTTTGGACGATGCCGATTACGAGACTCAGAGCACGACGATTCCTCCAAACAGTCGGTTGTTGATGTACACGGACGGTCTCGTCGAGGCGTTTCCTGAAGACAACGAAGGCCATGCCGAATTTGGTCTTGGAGGGGTGAGCAACACAATGAAGAAGTGTGGGAAACTCGAACTTCAAGCGTGCCTGGATGGTTTGTTTGACGACTCAAGCGAATTCACGCAAGGACAAGGCCGCCATGACGACACATCTTTGGTCATTATTGAACGCGAATAGTGCGCGGTTAATTCTCTTGCACTCAGAGCTTCCGTTTAGGAACACCTGCCTGTGGAATTCCGCTTCGTAGAAGAATCTGTTGTCGACAACTCTTTAAGAAAGCGGAGCCGATATTTCCAGCAGGTCAACTGCTGGATGTCGGTTGCAAAATATTGTGGCTAAACGACCGTAGGTCTCTTCGCCAACGTTCATTGAGAGTGCTTCGGCGAGACCTTCACCAGCGGTGATTTTCAGGATTGCTCCGAGATCGATGTGCCGCAAGACGTTGTGAGTGATCAAGACTCGACCGAGCGGAATTTGACCAGACTCGATTTCGTCGCGAACTTGTTTAGGAACATACTGGAAATCGAAACGAACGATTCCGAACTGCACGGGAGTATCGTTATCGGATCGAGTGAGGACAATTTGCCTTGCGTAAACGTCCCCATCGGAAGCCTCTTGCAGCACTCGAACATTGACTGGACAACCGTGGTATTTTTCCATCGTCACCGTCATGTGGTGCTCATGAGCGAGCAATTGCTTGTACGGTTCTGGAACAAGAGACGATGAAACATGCTCTGCACTGCGGATCAGGTCTTCGTTTCCAGGAACAAGAGAAGTCAGTCTCTGCAATTCATCAGTTGGGTTCACAGTGTCGCTTTCCCGGTATAGTCCATACTTTAATAGCGTCCTCCTGCGCATATCGGCACTCAGGGTCAGGACCTCTGGATGACTCTACCAAAAACAGGCCAAGGATAAAAACCTGCCATTGCAAGTACTTTTTCGTTTTCAGATCTGCCGCACTTTTTCGTATTGGTAATATTGCCCTAGCTCGTGGAAATCAACGTTTTTCCACTGATGTAAAGTCGTTCGCCGTGGGAACAGGGAAGAACGGACTACTTTCGATGAGTGCTCTTGCAGAAAATGAACCGGGACAAGCACAACAAGCCGAATAACGATCTACTTCCGATTCCAGGAC
>JAJDEL010000705.1 GCA_029259835.1 Planctomicrobium sp.
GATGGCTTTGATTGGAGCCGCATTCGGGATCGGTTTTACGTTTGGCCCATTGATTGGAGCAGGGTTCGTTTCGGCAGAATCTGTTGTGAATTTGACGCGCGAGCAACTTGTTGTCGTGGAAGCTCAAGAGAGCTACACGGACAGTGAAGTTGACGAACTGGTCGCAGAAATACGCGGGATCGATCCATTTGTGGAGGCAGATGAACGTCTCTTACGTGCTGCGATTGCTGATCCAGAGATCGACGTGAACCCGGCTCCAAGTGCTGCTCCGGGTTATGTCGCGTCTGTGTTCTCTGCAATTGCGTTAATGTTTGCAATCTTCATGTTGCCGGAATCTCTTAATCAGGAGTCGAAACCGGCAAGTCATAAGTGGCTGGATGTCGGTCAATTAACTCGACTTCTCAAAACACGATCTGTCGCGATTGTGTTGATCGGAATCTTCATTTCCACGCTGTCGCTGGCTCAGTTTGAGACTGCGTTGTCGCTGTTAACGAAGCGGCTGGGAATCTCATTACGATATAACTTTTACGTCTTTGCCTACATCGGCCTCGTCTTAACGATCAGTCAGGGAGTCCTGGTGCGGCGACTCGTTCCGAAGCTGGGTGAATACAAAATGGCCCTCAGCGGATCGGTCTTAATGACGATTGGCCTGGCACTGATTGGATTGTCCGGTGAGTGGCGATCGGTCGCGATGCTCTACTGCGTGCTGCCGCTGGCTGTGATCGGATTTTCGTTTGTCACGCCATCGCTGCAATCGTTGTTGTCTCGACTCGCCTCAGACGACGAACAGGGAGGGATCCTCGGCGTCGGTCAAAGTCTCTCGTCCCTGGCAAGAATCCTCGGCCCGATCATTGCGTTATCCATGGTCGAAGAATACCCGGCAGGCCCCTACTGGACCGGTGCCGCGATTATGTTCGTCGGCGGATTTCTGTTTCTGCAACTTAAGCATGTTGTGCCACAACCGACGAAAGAGGAAGCGGAGTAGAGAGGAGTTTTTCGTTAGACGTAGGGTCCGCTATTAACATATTGAATCGACATTCGCGGAAGGCAGGCGGGAGCCTGCGCTACCTAGCTTAGATCGTAAATCTCTACTCAGTAAAGGTCATTGGGAGGGAAGTCAATGTCGGAAGGAAAAGCGTTGGAGATCGTGGCGCAAACTTCTCGAAGCAAACGCCTCAAGTTTTTCAAACTCAGCATCCTGGCGATTCTGGTTGTCGGGATCGGTCTTCTCGCTCGACCTGCGTGGCATATTCTCTGGACTCATAACAAAGATGTTGCCGACCGCCAGCCGACGCCTGCGGGTTTCATTGATGATGCCAGTGCGATGAACGAAACGCCGATCAACGAGGTTTGGGAAGTTCCAGACGTTGTTGAAGATGCAGAGCAGCAGTTGCAAGAGTTGTTCGTCCTGGCAAAAGAAAAAGGACTGAAAGTTTCGATTGCTGGCGCTCGGCACAGCATGGGCGGGCACTCGATTGCGCCCGGCGGAATCGTGATCGACATGCTTCCTTTTCGTTCGATGTCTTATGACGAAGATTCGGAACTCTTAACCATTCAATCCGGTGCGATTTGGCATGACGTCATCGAGTATCTCGAAGGCTTCGACCGGTCGGTCGCGATTATGCAGTCGAACGACTCGTTTTCAGTAGGCGGATCGATCAGTGTGAATTGTCATGGCTGGCAATTCGGGAAACCGCCGATTGCCTCGACAGTCGAATCATTTCGATTGCTGCAAGCGAGCGGGAAGATCGTCACTTGTAGCCGAGACGAAAATCAGGAACTCTTCAGCCATGTTCTTGGTGGCTACGGGCTATTCGGGGTCATTCTGAATGTTCAGCTGCAAACAGTTCCGAATCGACGATATCAAGTTGACCGCTTTATTGTCCCCACGATTGATGCACTCACGACCTTTGATCAGCAAGTGACTGATCGCCCAGAAGTCGAGATGGTCTATGCGAGAATGGAAACATCGGCGAAGAACTTTCTGAACGAAACTCTCATTTACGTCCTCTCTCACGATCCCTCCGCTGACGGAACGTTTCCAGAACTGAAAGAAAAAGGCCTCGTCGGTTTAAGACGTAGCGTTTTCCGAGGTTCAATCAATAGCGAATACGGGAAACGACTTCGTTGGGATGCCGAGACAAGCCTTCAGCCATCAGTCTCTCCGACGCACTATTCGCGTAATCAACTCTTGAGTGAAGGTGTCGAAACATTCGAAAACCGCACAGCGACGACAACCGATATTCTACACGAGTATTTTGTCCCCCGGCAGAGTCTTGCGGTGTTCGTGCAGGATTTGCAACGAATCATCCCGCAATACAATAATGATCTGTTGAACGTCACGGTTCGATTTGTGGAGGAAGATCACGATACCGTTCTCCGTTATGCCGACCAGCAGATGTTCTGCTTCGTCATGCTGTTCAATCAGGCGCGTACGCAAGCTGCGGACGAGGAAATGCAACGAATGACGGAGGAATTGATTGATGCGGTTCTACAACGAGAAGGTCGCTACTATTTACCTTATCGACTGCACGCGACCAAAGAACAATTTCACAGAGCCTACCCGCAAGCGAAACAATTCTTCGCAGTAAAACGTCAATACGATCCTGATGAACTATTCACGAATGCTTTCTACTTGAAATACGGACATGAATGAATGTGGGTGAGGAAGCGAATTGATATTGGCTGGTTCGACCTGCTCTGTGCCCAAGGGTGGGCGGTTTTCCCTCGGACACAGAAGGATTCGCAAAGCAATTTGGAAGCGATGTGGTCTGCTGATGCGGACGCTCTGGCTTGTTTGTCCGTACGAAGTGGCTTTGACTTGCTTCTCGGTCAGCTGCAACTTCCGCAAGGGAGCGAAATCCTCATGTCCGCCGTCACGATTCAGGACATGGCGAGGATTATTGAGCACCACGGGCTTGTTCCGGTTCCTGTCGATCTTGACCCTGCAACGATGGCTCCTGATCCGAAAACTGTGGAACAGGCAATCAGTCCGAAAACAAAAGCGATCCTCATCGCCCACCTGTTCGGTGGAATCATCGATTTCACTCCGTTCGCGGAGATCGCTGCTAGGCATGACCTGTTAATTATTGAAGATTGTGCGCAAGC
>JAJDEL010000706.1 GCA_029259835.1 Planctomicrobium sp.
GAACAACAATTGTTGAAACCAGGACAAGTTCGGCAGAAACAATGAAGCCGGCTTCGTCATTGAGCAGTGATGTGTAGAGAGTTTTCATCGTGGGGTTCCTTGTTCGGAGTGAGTTGTTTTGTTGAATCGAGGTAAAGCAGAGCGGATGCCAAAAGTGATAAAGAACCTTGACACTTGTTGAAAAACTGACTGTTCCTCAAAGCTCAACTCCGATGTCAGTAACGACTTACTTCAATGTTTCAGAAATTGAATTGATTGAGCAGCGGCTTAGCACCTGCGAACTCGCGATGTTGCATTTTTTCCACAACGGTTGATCGCGAAGATTCACCCGGATCGTCGAGATGAATTAAGATCAATGAGAGCAAAGACTTGTCTGCCGTGTTCCTTTTCTTCATCAACGTTGTCTTTATGCAACGAAGTGAAAGTGTTCAATGAGCCGTCCTTCATTTACGGAACGAATGAACGAAGATTCCATTCTTTTGATGGATGGAGCGACCGGGACCGAATTGCAGCGCAGAGGCTTTGAGCTGACTTCCCCAGGTTGGTCAGCAACAGCAATTCGAGATGCTCCTGAGACTCTCCTGGAAATTCATCGAGACTACGTGAATGCTGGGGCTGAGATCATTACGGCGAACACGTTTCGAACTCATGCACGCAATTTGAAGAATACAGAGTGGAAGAATGACGCCCGTCTTCTCACGCAAGAAGCTGTGGAAATTGCCCGGCAAGCGGCAACTGAGTTCACCTATATTGCTGGATCAGTGGCTCCATTGGAAGATTGCTATTCGCCGCAACTCACGCCTTCGAAAACAGAACTCAAAGAAGAACATACTCAGCACATTCAAAATCTCATGAATGCTGGGGTTGACGTTGTTCTCATCGAAACGCAAATGACGATTCGCGAGGCCTTTATCGCCGCGTCATGTTGTGATCAACTCGGTCTGCCGTTCATGGTCAGTTTTACTTGTGGGCGAGATGGTGCGTTGCTTTCAGGTGAGCCTCTCGACCAAGCCATCGTCAGCATTCTTCCATTCTCTCCAGAAACGGTTCTGTTCAATTGTATCCCGGTTGATGAAGTCGCAGCGAAGCTTGAGCTTGTCAGAAAACTGAACGAGCATCCCTCTGCGGCCTCCCCAATTCGCACCGGAGCCTACGCAAACACCGGAAGGCTATGCAGTGATGGAACTTGGGAGTCAACCGAGGGCGAATATTCGGCAGTTTACGCCGGATTTGCAGCGACCTGGAAAGAATTGGGAATCACGCTAATCGGGGGTTGCTGTGGGACGACACCAAAACACATAGAGTCAATACACAAAGCACTTTATGGAAATTATTCGCGCTGAATTTATTGCTCAATTTGATCGTAAAACCAATAGAAATCGGGCCGAGAAGGTAGGAAGTCGCTCTTCCTGCCATCTTTCTCTTCAAGTAGTTTCCGGCGATCATCCTCTCCTCATATCACGATCATACGGATTCTCTCGCGATCCCCTCGCAGGCGTTTCCAACGTACGCAAATTCTGCGCACGCACACTTCAGTGACTCCCACAATTGACTCATGAGACGAATCAAAACGCCAAAAAGCGTCAATAACGTCGGTTCCGACACAGAACATGACAGATGCCGCGATTTTGAATTCGTCGAGAGAGCAACGATGTTCAATAAAACCGACCAGTCAAGACGACAAGCGCCGCGAAATTTCACGGCGTCTCAAGATGGAACTTGGGGTATGTATATGTCCTTGCTTCAAAGAGCGAATGATTTCACTCGGCGATTCATTCAAGCAAGTGTTGCGCAAACACCGACCTTCGTCGGTCGTCGATTAGCAACTCTGCTCATTGCCGCTGTGATCGCGATCCCAGCGTTCGCTCAGCATCAACTTCCTGGTGATATTGATTATACAATTCCACGGAACTCGCAAACAATTCCCGACTATTCTGGATCGATCAATACTCAACCGACACGTGGAGTCGGAGGGTTTGGAGTCATGGGACGCGCGGGACATGAAGCTGGAGATGCGGTCGGGCGGAAAGGTTCACTGACTTACTTTGATGTTTCTCCGTTCTCGTTTCATGGAGACACGATCTTCTTCGGAGATGGTCGACTCTTCGTGCAAAACAATGGCAAGATGGGCGGAAGTGCCGGAATGGGAATTCGGCATTTTTTCTCAGGACAAAATACAATTGTCGGCTCCACGTTCTCCTACGAGCATGATGAATCGCGAGGTGTGACTTTCGAACAGTTTACGATCGCCAACGAAATTTTCACAGAATTCTTCGACATCCGTGCAAACGTCCATCTTCCGTTTGGCAACAAGCAGCAAGTGACAGCAGTTCGCTTCGAGCCGGGTACAGAGATGTTTGTGGATGCCATCAACCCTGGAACTGGAGCAATTCAGGGAAGCAACATCAGCTTTCAATCTCGAACCTTCTCGTCAGCAGCACTCGAAGGTGTTGACTTGACGATTTCAACACCAATACCTGGGACGGTAGCCGAACGATACAACCTCGAAGCTTCCGCTGGTGCGTACCACTACCAGGCGCGCGGTCTGAATATGGAGAAAGTGACGGGATTTAAGCTTCGGATGGACGGAGACTTTTTCGAAAATCTTTCACATCTATTTCTGGAAGTGACTAAGGACAGCGTCTTTGACACAAATATCGTTTTCGGTGCCGACGTGAATTACTGGCAACACTTGGAACGTCAACCGAGATTGCGCAAGAGTCAATTCAGTCGTATGGCAAGTTGGGTCCGCCGCAACAGAGCAGTCTCCACGTTCGATAGCAGTTCGTTGAATGCTCCTGAACTAGCGATCAATCCCGTGGACGGTGACCCCTATCTGATCTATCAAGTTCGCAACAATCCAACGCCTCCACCAGCAAACTTCCCAGCCCCAACCGGAAATGGCTCAATTTCGATGCCATTCCAGTATATCCAGGAAGCCGTCGATGCTGCCCCGTTTGCAGACATTGTCTTTGTGCAAGCCAACAGTGTCTTTGACGGTGCTGTTGATGGAAACGGAAATGCGACAGCAGTTCTACGGGACAACATCCTCGTTCTTGGTGAAGGCGTCCCACTGACAATTCCTGTTACGGGACTTGTGAGCGAAATCGACTTACCGACCGTCACTGTTGGACCACTCACGCGTCCGACAATTCAAAATGCCACCGGCCCAATTATCACACTTGCAAACAACAGCCGATTCGCAGGGTTCCAAATTCTCAATTACGCAGATGGTCCAGCAATTCAAGCAAACGGAATCGATAGTGCAGAAGTCAACGAACTCATCATTGGCCCGTCGACAGGAGTTCTTGGATCAGGGATTGAAATCGACAACACAACAGGAACGTTTGTACTAGAAAACATCTCGATTACTGGGACGTCTGGTGATGCTTTTTCCGTCACTGGAGGAACTGCAACTGTTTTGTTTAATGGTGACAACACGATCACTAATTCAAGTGGATTTTCTGCTGTCATTCGAGACGCCAGTGGAAGTGTCAATATGCGGGGCGTGACGATCATGGACGATGGCGGGGAAGGGATTTTGGTGGAAGGGACAACAACGACATCTTCAACTGCGAATATCACGTTTGATAATGTGGCGTTATTGAACACGGCGACTGCTCGCCAAGGCGCATTCGAAGTTCAAAATCATGCAGGAGGCCTAACAGTTCTCAGTGATCTGGCGATTAACACACCAAGCACTGGTGGGATTTCCGTACTTGAACTGCAACCGACAGGCTCGGTGGTCTTTCGGGGAGCCACGACAATCACGAATCGCAACGGCCGTGGGGTTTTCATTCGAGACATCGCCGAAGGTCCAAGCCCAGTTGATCCTCTCTCAGTCATCGCAGGAACAGTCAACTTTCAAGACGCATTGACTATCACTGGTTTTGGAGCAGGAGCAATTCCTATGACTCCGCCGGATGATCCTCGCATCGGGGCTGCCATTGACATGTTCTCAAGTTCTGGAACAGTGACATTCCAGGATATCTCGATTGACCAAAGTGCCGTCACCGGAATCAATATCTCTGACCTTGTTGACACTGGGACAACCACGGGGCTTTTCGTTGTCAACGGAACCACAACATTAAACAACATTCAAGGGGACTCGATCAACATACAAAACATCGCCAAGGAAAACTTCCTGACGATATTCAACAGTGTGAATATCAACAACCGAATGAGTACAGGAGTAGACATCACTGCAAACGAGTCAACATCGCGTTTCCAAGGCACAATGCTCGTCGATAACCAACTCGGAACCACAGGACCTGCAATCATTGTTGATCAAAACCTCGGTGACGTCGCGTTTAATGACGTTGATGTTACTAGCGCCGTGGGGGCGGCGAACGTTGCCGGAATGCCAATCACTGAAGTTGCGGTCCTCGTTCAAAATAACGATAACCCTGATTTACTGGACGTTGCCAACGTCAGTTTTTCCTCACTGGATGTCGAGTACCAAGGTATTGCAGCGACTGGGGATTCGGCAGTTCTCTTCATGAACAACGAGAATATCGAGGTGGCGACAGGTGTTCTTGAAGTGACAGATGCCCGTGCGATTACTGTGAATATGAATGTCACGCACGACCTCATGTTTGAGTCAATTTCTGCTACGAACGATGATTTTGGAATTTCAGTAGTGGATAGTATTGGGGAATTCGGAGTGT
>JAJDEL010000707.1 GCA_029259835.1 Planctomicrobium sp.
ATTCATCAGCCCCATCACTCCCAGCGATGCAGCAACCTGTCGCGCCAAGTCAAACTTGCCTTCAAACTCCATTGATGCGGAACTGTCGAGCAGAATCGCAACGTGCATCTCTTCTTCGTGTGCGTACAGTTTCAGGTACGGCTGATTCAATCGCGAGAAGATATTCCAGTCGACATAACGAATATCATCGCCGGCGACATACTCTCGGTAATCGGAGAACTCGATACTTGTTCCCCCTTTGCCGGACATATGTTCCCCGCGCATCCGGTTCGTACGGCGACGCATCGGGTTCAACCGCATCCGTTCTGAGCGCGCGAGAACATCGTTCGGAAGCAAAGTTGTAAATTGTGAAGCAGCAACAGACATTTAGTTTTACTTAGCCTCTGGTTGAATTTGAGAAAATAGCCAGTCCCAAACTAAGCGATTCTCTGCTGTGACATCCCAGCTATTGTGTCCGACTCCAGGGTATTCCGTGTACATTGCGCTGCCTCCAAGCTTGCGATGTGCCTGAACCATTTCCCTGGAACGATTCACTTTAACGGCTCCATCGGCATCTCCATGAAACGCCCAAACCGGGACGTTCACAAATTTCTTTGCCAAAGCTGGGTCGCCACCGCCACAGATCGAAACCGCAGCTGCAAATTCTTCTGGCTGGCGTTGCAGCGCATCCCAAACACCGAAACCGCCCATGGAAAGCCCACAGATATAAACGCGGTTTGCATCGATGGGCAAGTCTTTTTTCAACTGTCCAAGTAACTCAAATGTCGCAGCAAGCGGCATTGATGGTTTTGTCGGCATTTTGTGTGATTCCAGTCCCCAGTCAACTTCCACCCAGCGTGTTTCATTCGGTGCCTGCGGAGCGACCACAAAGCAAGGATGCCGAGACTGCATTGCGTCGGTTGCCAATTCCTGAGCGACATGCACGAGTTGCTTTGCGTTGTCGTCCCCTCGCTCTCCGGCTCCATGGAGGAAGATGACCAGGGGATACGTTTCGCCTTTTTCAATTTTCTGAGGAGAGAGTTGTCGGTATCCCAGATTCAAACCGTTCTCGGCTTGAAATGTCTTCCCTTCAAAACGACTCTCCAAACCATTCGCCTTTTCTGCACTATCAACCAACGAACAATATCCTCCGACAAAGCTGACGAACGCCGCGGCGAAACATGTACTGACTAATAGTCGATTCTGAAATCGCATTCTTGATACTTTTCTACTCACTTGGTCAACATGCACACACTGAAAGTGTGTGGCTAAACGTGTTGCATTTTAAAAAGTGAAATTGCTACGCGGCTTGTTCGGGCAGCGCCGTCACGCACTCGTCGATCAAATCTCCCACTTGTACATTCTCCGCCTGACCGTCGTAATTGAGCAGAGCACGGTGCTTCAAGACTTCGTCTGCGAAGTATTTAATATCATCAAAAGAGACGTGGACGCGTCCTTGACTCAAGGCTCTCACACGCGCGGAGCGAATAAGTGCCTGCGCTGCTCTTGGAGAAGCTCCCCAACGAATAAATTTCTTGATTCCTTCTGGGGAAAACTCCGTCTCCGGATGTGTTGCCAACACAAGTCGACACGCAAAGTCGCGCATCGGATCGGCAACAACAACTTTGTTGAGAACTGTTCTTAAGTGCAATATCTCTGGCCCGTTTAATATCTTTTTGACCTCGACTTGCTGTTTGAGAATCGTTCGATTCACGATGTTGTTCAGTTCATCCAGCGAGACGAACGGCACGTCAATCTTGAACAGAAAACGATCAAGTTGCGCTTCTGGCAGTGGATAAGTTCCTTCCTGTTCGAGCGGGTTTTGAGTCGCCATCACAAAGAAGGGTTGTTCAAGAGTATGAGTTTCGCCACCGGTCGTGACGGTTCCTTCCTGCATCGTTTCCAGCAGTGCCGATTGTGTCTTCGGCGTCGCCCGGTTGATTTCATCTGCCAGCAGAAGCTGAGTGAAGATCGGACCTTTGCGAAATTCAAACTGATAACGACCATTCTCGTCCGGTTGCATCATATTCGTGCCAATGATGTCCGCTGGCATTAAGTCCGGCGTAAACTGAATACGGCGGAATTCGAGGTCAAGGACTTCAGACATCGCCTTTATCAGTTCCGTTTTCCCCAGCCCCGGAACCCCTTCGAGCAAGACGTTTCCGCCACAAATGATTGCAGTGACCGCCGCTTCGACAACACGCTGCTGACCGACGATCACTTTGCCAATTTCCTCGCGGACTGCCTGAAAAGTCTTTTGGAACTGACTCGCCTCAGCTTGCAGAGCGTTGATGTCTTGTTCTGACATGAGTTCACTTTCTATCTATTCTAGCTTGACTTAATTTTTTGTTTTGCCGCTCACTTCACGTGAGCTTGCCAACGTTTTGTCTTTTTACTCTTCGTCGTCTTCGCCACGTTTACGTTTCATTGCCAGCAATCGACTCGTTGTTGTGTCTCCACCTTTTGGTGCAGCTTCGCTGACCACCCTGGCTTTCGGCTTAGACTTCTCAACCGTTCTCTTCGCTGTCTGTTGGATGTACGGACTTGGCGATCCAGTTGTTGGACGGAGAGGGTGCTCCTTCTGGGTTTTTAAATGTTTGCTCACGCTCTTTTTGCGATCAAGCAATGCACCCATGGTTTTTGTCGTCTCTGCCTTGCGGCCCATTCCCAGTGCTTGCATCACTGCGACCCAGTCAAGTTGCACGCGACGGACCGCCACATCGAGCGGAATCAATAACGCAATCATAATCAGGAATAAGTCAAAGACAGGTTTCGAACTCGTCTTCGGCTCCCGACGATTGTAGATATCTTCTGCCGTTGTCGTTCCATCAAGTTCTCGTCCCTGTGTCTGATCCTTTATTTCCTTAAGCGTACTCATATTCGAAGTGAACTTAAGAAACTCTGGGGAGTACGAAACAATAAAGCCACCGTGGATCCGGTCTTCCCGATCACCAGATTTTCCGAGTGCCGTGACCTGAAATTGACCTTTGTCGGCGACCGGGAATGTCCCTTGATAACGTCTTGTGCCAACTTGCTTTAATGGGACGGTCAGTTCCATTCCACCGGGACCAGAAACCTTTGCTGCGACTTCGAGAAAGTCTTCCTCTGGATGGAAGTCCTCAACCATGATGATTCCCTGACCTCCAGAGTTGTACGTCCACATCCGCAGATGTCCCGCTTTTTCCACTCTGGAAATTCGAATCAATAACTGTTTGACAAACGCTGTATATTGCTCCCAATCAACCCAGTCTGACGCCCACTGGTTTGAGAGAGACGACGTAAACGCCGCCGTCGTTCCCAAGCCGTATCGCCAAACTGCGAGAACCGGATCGGTCTCCTTTTCTGAAGCATCGTCAGGAACCGCGAACAAAACGTTTTCTGTCAGTGCGTTCTCTTTGATCGATGTGAGGACGAAACCATGCAGCTTCGGCAATCCTCCGATCCCTTCCAGGATTGCGGAGGGGAAACCGACCTCTGGAATGATTTCTTTCTCCTGGATCATGCTCCGCTTGAGTGTCTTCGCTTCCTTAATGAAGATCGAAGGGAGTTCATTCGGATCGGCAGGAAAGTAATAGCGACCATCGGTCGCATTGGCGATATTCCGCAACGTGCCGATTTCCGTTCCACCATGTGGGAAGATCGCAACGGTGGAAATGCTGACCTTTGAATCGATAAAATCCTGCATCAGCCTCGGAGATGCCAGCTGCGCATCTCCATCTGAAATGATGATCATGTGTTTTGTCGCAGCGTCACTTTTCTTGAGACCTTCCAGACCAATCTTCATCGTCGGACCAAAGGCTGGCATGTCGCCGATTGTGGCTGCATTGATTTTCGGGACCATCTCTTCGTAGTCGCCAGCAGGTGTCAATTCAAATACCCATTGCTCACCGCCCGGTCCATACGCAATGACACCAACTTCGTCCTGCTTACCTAAGACTTTGATCGCTTGCTTCGTAATGCGCTTCGCCCACGTGTTTCCTTCCGGAAATTCACACGTATGTAAAATAATCGCCAATGCCCCTTTGGGGAGAATCTTCTTTTTCGTGATATCCATCGAGACAGGCAGTGCGTCTTCGACAACCGTGCGATGATATCCCCCTGGACCGAAGCTGTTCTCGCCGCCGATCATCAGAAATCCGGTTCCCTGATTGAACACGGCATCTCGCATTGCTTGCAATTGAACTTCATCAAATGCATCGTGGGCGACATTCGCAAAAATGACGCAATCATACGGCAACAGCGAAAGTGGATCACGCGGAAATTTGTAAGAACTCACAACTTCAACTGCCCGTTCGCTTTCTTTGATCGCCTGTTCCAGGCGTCCGTAATCGCGATCATCTTCACTGAGAGGGTCGGTCACAATCAGAACCTTCCCTTCTCCCTCAACGTAGATGTAGCCAGTCGCTTTATTGTTCTCTTCGCGTCCATCCGTTCCATCTTCGAGAATGAGCCTCGCTTCGTATTCGTAGTACCCAGGTGTTCTCAGATAAATCGGGATATCAATCCGAGTTTTTCCTTCAGCGAATTCAATGTTGATCGGCTCCTCAGTGAGCGTATCCGTTTCCCCTCCAGTGGTCTCATCGATAACCAGTTTCCCCTTACCTGCCTTCAAGGAAGAAATAATGACAGAAGCTTCGTAAGGTTCGCCCAGTTTCACAGTCTGCGGCAAGTCGAGACGCTCGATCCAGGTTTCGTCAGTGTAGTTGTATTTCACCGGCATCACATCAACAGTGATACCACGAGCATTGAGTTGGTCCAGCACCGACTTCAAATCACCAGCGGTTTCTGACCCATCGCTAATGAGAACGATTCGCCCATGCGTATCCTCTGGTAAGACCGCTGCTGAGAGTGAGAGGGCGTTCTCGATATTCGTGGCGTCTCGGTCGACGCGACTGTTGAACTGAATATCGTCCGGGTTCGTCATCGTATTGCCGAACGTCGTCGGAATCGGTGGCACTTCAACAGCCGCAGAACTCCCAAACGCAATCCAGCCAGCAACATCTTGAGCAGGTTTATTTGCAGTCGTGGTCGCAACAAAATTCAAAGCTTCAGTGATACGGTCCGGGTGAATCGATTCAGAAATGTCCACTGCATAAACAACCGAGAGTTGATCGCTCGTCCGCACGCGGCGCGGTCCAGCAATCAACGCGACGAAGGTGCCGACCAATAACAACCGGATAATCAACGCCTGAACTGACCTGCGACGATTCAAACCGCTCCAGCCATTAATCGCCAACCACCAGACCCAAACAGAGACAATCATCAAACCGAACCATTTCGGTTCGGTGAACGTTAACTCATCCGTAAAATCGAGAAGGAGAATTGTAACCGTGTAAATCACTAGAAAAATGATCAACGGCAGCGCATCCCACCAAGTCACCTTGCTACGAGGCGATGGAAAAACACGTTTGATCATTTGTTTGAATGTCACAGTTGTCTCAAGTTGTATGAATTTTCCCCCACAATGAAGTATGGGGCTATACGATGCGATTTTCTATGTTGCTCTCAGTCCATTTGCAGTTCTACAACGCGGCGGTTTCCGGTATCTGCAACGGCAATCTTTCCGCCCTGGCTCACGGCAATTCCCCAAGGTGTCCAGAATTCTCCCTCACCGCGACCTTCCTGTCCATAACGACCGGACAATTCACCTTCAATCGAAATTCGAGAAATCCTTCCGGCTCCATATTCCGGAACATACAACGAACCATTCGGTCCGACTGAAATATCATACGGGTAATACAGGCCAGTCGTTTGAGCATCGGCGACCACGCGAAGAAATTTTCCATCTGGTGCAAACGCCTGAATGCGATTGTTGATGGCATCGGCGACGTAGATGACACTTTCGTACCAAACAATTCCACTTGGTCGCTGGAATTCCCCATCTTCAGTCCCTACTGCACCGAACGTTAAAACGTACTCACCGGTCTCAGTGAACTTCTGAATGCGGTCGTTCCCACCATATTCAGCAACGTAAATGAAGCCTTTGTCGTCTTGAGTGACTGCGGAGGAATAGATGAATTGACCTTCACCGTGCCCTTTCTCGCCGAACATACTTTCAACTTGCCCGTTTTGGTCGAAGATCACAATTCTGTTGTAATGTGTATCGGCGACCGCGATGCGACCATCTCTGAGAACGCAAATCCCTTCTGGTCGACCAACATCATGTTCCGGCATCCACCACTTGCGCGTCATCTTGCCAGCGGAGTCGTACACCAGCACCCGACCGACATTGTCGAGAATCAGCAAGTTGCCATCCGGTCCGTACGTCATCCCCCGCGCCGCCGGTAACATTGCTCCTTCGGCAGGCAGCAAGTATTGATGCGGTTGACTCACTCTCAATACTGGTTCCGTTCCTGACGATTCGCGGCAGCCGTTGAGCATGAACATCGCCAGAAAAAACAAACATGTTGTCACAGCACGCAACGCAACACTGGTCCCTTTTTCGAGAGGGTGAGCTAATGGTCGGTGATAAAACGTCTGAGTCGATTCTCCGTTCGCAGATTTCAATTCCGTCTCCTGATGAGGACCTACACACCACGATTGTTCAACGACGAATTGCGACTGACCATCTTGTTCGATCACCAACTGTTCCGGTCGCAGAGACTTTAGAACCGTTGAGCGTGTCGAAGAAGAATCACTCCACCACGGTGCGTCGGCATCATCAATCCAGTTCACTGGGCCAAGCAACAGAGCGAGCGAACGATTCGGTGGCGACGAGTAAAGTTCCTGCGGGATTCCAGTCCAGGCAACTTTCCCTTCGTCAAGACAAATCACATGCTCTGCTTCTCGCAACACAACTGTAGGGGAATGGCTGGAGAATATGAGTGAAGCGTTTGTCGCTTTCAGGTGTTGCCTGACAACCTGCCAATAGCGGTCCAGTCTGCCAGGATCGACATGAGCAAAGGGTTCATCCATGACATGAACAGATGCTTTCGTCGCCAAACTTCGAGCAACGGCAACGCGTGCCTGTTCTCCCATGGACAGCGTACTCGGTTTTTGATCGCGAATTTCTTGCAAGTCGAACCGCTCTATCAATCGACTGACCAAGCCGTCGTCTACTTCGGCGACAGCTTGCAAATGTTCTTCAACAGTCAAATGCGACCACAACCCAAAGTCAGGAGGAACCCAACTCAATTGCAAGCTGACGGCATTCGCAATTCTGATGCGTACAACTTTACCAGCCTCAGCCTTTTCAAATCCGACCAACAAATTCAGCAGAGACGTTTTCCCTGCCCCGGATCTCCCGAGCACAGCCGTCACGCCTTCAGGTATTCCTAAACTCTCCAATTGCAGACGCGGCCTGGAGACCGGTCCGAACTGAATGTTGTGCAAACCCCAGAGTTGATTACTCATACCGATGAAAACCGAGAACAGAACCTTCGCAGCAATAGATATACTAACGCGACAAGAAACGGGATCAGAAGTGCCAGCGCCAACTTTGCTCCCAGTGCGGCAATCCGACCGTAATGCAGATTATTGTACAACACCAATCCAACCGGAGCCAATCCAGGCATCGCTAAAATCGAGGGCAGCAGCACTTCAAAATATGCCCAAAAACCGACAATCGTCACGACTGCAAACCGCACTCTGCCGGTTGTTTGCCACTGAAGTTCTGCCGCAGAGATCCTTTGCCGTCTTCCCACGGCACTCCCCAAAAGGGAAATAAAATGTTTTGAAGCTGGAACGCCCATGCAAATCACGCAGTGAAACAGGATCATGGTCTTCGGGAGTATTACGCCGACCTCACCCAAAATGAGAGGCAGCGGCGTGTCGTACGCGAATTGCAAAGGTGCTGTTTGAAAAATCCCGGCGATGATCAGACCCAATGCCAAATTCCCCAGCAATCCTGGCAATAAGAGGCAAAACAGCATGAGAAGAGTTCCCGAGCGTCCGCGTTTTCGAAAAGCCATCCAGCGAAACGTGGCTGTGATTCCAATCGCACAAACGATCGTCGTTGCTGCAATCAGCAGGGCATCACCAATCTCACGAGGTACGGAAGGTTGTTGAAACAAACTCCCGATTCCGACACGAATTCCCAAAACCAATTGAGATCCCGGAACAAGCACGACAGTTAAGATTGATGCTATCAACCATAATATAACTGCCCCATTCATCCACTTCGGCGAACGAAAAAAATGCGATATCGCGTTCGAATTCAAGTTCGAGTCTTTCCCCAACCAAAACAGAACCGGAATGAAGAACGGTAATTGAATCAACACCGGCCAAAGCGTCAGTCGCATCGTTTCACCGAGCATCAGTCCGGCAGCATGTTTCGTGAACATCCATTCGGTCCACCCCGAAGCCTGCATGAGTGCCGCTAAATCTGCTTCCTGAAACGAGAGCAGAAACAACAGGCAGAACGCTGCGATGTGATACTGAAATCTCGAATTCACAATCAGCCGCCATTGCTGCGACGGCTTCAAATTAAAAAGTCGACCGGTATACAGTGCCGCCGCCGATGTTGCTGGCGTTGGTGAAAACGCAAGGATGACAACCGCAACCGGAACGACTTGCATCGTGACAATCAACCCATAGAGAAATTCTCGTAGCCACGGAAAATGCACCAGTGCCATCGATGTGTCTCGATAGCAATATCCGGTCATCAGCGATGGCACAAAAAACGGCACCAACACGCTGCACCAGCCCCACGCTTTACGCGCGGGCGGCAACGCTTCAATCCAGCGCAGAACACCCGTGGCAATCAACGTTCCCAGTAACGCAACGACAGCCGCGCGACTTACCGACCAAAGTATTGCCTCAATCCAACTCACAGGTTGCTTTCAAATTTGTCTTTTGCCACACACTTAAAGTGTGTGGCAAACCGGAAAAGCAGTTCATGCAGAGAACTTCATTTGAGTGCTTCAGCCTGCAACCAATCTAAACATTGAGTTCTCGCATCCGCAAACTGAGTGACATCAACCGACTCCTTCGCCCAGTTTGCCAGCGGCTTCACCTCTTCTGGTAACTCACTTTCATCGACCGAACCTAAAGGCACTTGCCGCGATGCCGAACGTGCTAGTTTGAGTTCGACTTTCTCTGAGAGAAGATAGTCGATCAGCCGGGCGGCGTCGTCTCTACGATTGGTCCCCTGAATCATCGCGACGCTATTCGGCAGGCAGATTGTTTTACCTTCATGGCGAATCGGCAGCATTGCCACCAGAGCGCCTTCGTCGAGACCAACGAAGAAATCATCCGTATCAGTCCAGCCGAAGTCGCAAACGCCTTTGGCAACGAGATTCTTCACCGTCGCATTGCCGGGGACAATTTTACAGCCGCGATGCTTCAAATCCTCATACCATTCTTTGATTCCTTCTTCTCCAAGTTCATTCCAGAGGAGACTGAAGTGGGACAGCGTCGTCCCGTACATTGGATTCGCAATCGCCATCCGAGAGAGGTCACCAGAAGCAAAATGTGGCTCGACGCCAGTCTCATCCACAGGCATCAGTTCCGTATTAATGATCCAGACACGCAGCCGACCGGCGAATCCGGTCCAGCGGCCATCAGCATCTTTGAACTGGTCAGGGATTCGCTCGTACCCGGTCCCTTTGTACGGTTGCAGAACACCAGCGCCTGCAAGTTCCATCGTGCCGAGAACCTGGTTGTTCCAGAAGACGTCACACTTTGGATTATTCATTTCCCTTAAGAGTCGCTGCACGAGACCGAGCGATTTCGTCGCTTCTGTATCACCCACGACAACGACTTTGATCCCGGTCTCCGCTTCGAAATCTTCAAGAATTTGTTTTGCAAAAATTAGATCGTGCGCGCAGTAAACTATCAGTGCATCTTCACTCCGCTGCGAAACCAACATCCATGCAGCCACGAATACGACGAGAACCAAAATGACCGCAGCACTACGTAAAAATGAATTGAACATTGAATTTAGATTCTCTTGAAAACTCGCTAAACGTATTATGAGAGAAGTGCTTGTGCTGATGCGAGTTTCGAGTGTTCCAGCCAAGTAGGGTCCGCTGTGCGGACCATTGTCGGACAGTCTGTTTCGGTCCGCACAGCGGACTCTACGCGGATTGACGTCATCATCGTGTTGATGTGAGTCAATGAATCTTCGGCAATGTTTTCTTACAACCCACTGTCAATCAATTTGAGTAAAATGAGTGCTTCTTTGTTGTCGGGATCTTCGTTCAGTAACTGCCTTGAAATTGTCTTGGCACGTCCATTCTTTTTCTCTTTACGCAAGAGTTTTGCGAACTGTAGTCGGTCTTGCGGAGTCACCTTATCGAGCAACACAAGATTTTCGTACGCTTTGAGAGCCTGTGCTGTTTGCCTTTTCTTGAGATAATTCTCAGCGAGGATACGGTGCATTTCAATATCAAGAACATCGACGGCAACCGCCTCACGCGCCCACTTGATTGCCGCGTCGAAATTCTTCGCCTTCGAGTTCAAACGTGCCAGCCGTTTTCTCGATGAAATGTCGTCGTCGTTTCGAGCCGCTAGAGTTTCTAGAACCTCAGAGACCTTCACCTCTTCGACATCCGCCTCGTCATAGAGTTCCAGTAACTGTTCGTAGAATTTCGTTTCCAGCGAAAACCGA
>JAJDEL010000708.1 GCA_029259835.1 Planctomicrobium sp.
AGAAGCATGATGTCCGGATTGGGATCGAGAATTGCCCGATGTTCTTCACTGACGATGAATGGCCAGGCGGAAAGAATCTTGCGATCAGCCCGGCGATTTGGCGGCGAATGTTCGAGGCGATTCCAAGTTCGCATTTCGGGCTGAACTACGATCCTTCGCATTTGATCTGGATGCAGATGGACTGCGTCACTCCCATCAAGGAATTTGTGGATCGCATTTTTCATGTCCATGCCAAGGACGTTCGTGTCGACCAAGATCTCCTCAATGATGTCGGAATCATGGCGAATCCGCTGGAGTACCATATCCCGAAACTGCCTGGGATGGGTGACGTCGATTGGGGACATTTTTTCGCGGTGCTTGGCGACTCGGGATACGATGGTCCGGTCTGCGTGGAAGTCGAAGACCGCGTGTACGAAGGTTCTCTGGAAAATCGTGAATTGTCCTTGCGGCAGTGCTGTACGTTTCTGCGTAACTACATTCCACGTGCAGAGCGAACAGTATGATCTCGTAAGCAATTTTGATTGAAGATAACTGTCATCTGGAGAATCGATGAACGTCTCTTACGAAGATCTTGCGAAGATGATTGATCATTCGCTTTTGAATCCGACGCTCAATGCTGAGGATCTCGAAGCAGGGATTCAACTGGCTCTGGCATACGATGTCGCCAGCGTCTGCATCTTGCCGTACTACATGAAGAGGTGTGCCGAGTTGCTCTCAGGCAGCGCCGTTAAAGCATCCACAACAATCGGTTTCCCTCACGGTGGGAACACGACGGCGATTAAGCGAGCCGAGGCTCAGCAAGCAGTTGTCGATGGCTGCGAAGAACTTGACATGGTCGTCAATATCTCAAAGGTTCTCAGCGGTGACTGGGATTACGTGAAACAGGATATCGCCGCAGTGAGCGAGGTGGCTCATGCTGCCGGTCAGAAAGTGAAAGTCATCTTCGAAAACTGCTATCTCAACGACGAACAGAAAACCCGGCTCTGTGAAATCTGTACGGAGTTAAAAGCTGACTGGGTGAAGACTTCGACTGGCTATGGCACTGGCGGTGCGACGCACGAAGACCTCAAGTTGATGAGGGAGAAATCTGGCGCTGAAGTTCAGGTCAAAGCGGCAGGGGGTGTTCGCGATTTGGACGGACTTCTGGCGGTCCGGGAACTAGGCGTCAGCCGCTGCGGAGCCAGCCGCACCAGCGACATCCTCAACGAAGCACGACAACGTCTCGAGCTGCCACCAATCGAAGTGACGGCGTCCGACAACTCTGGTTACTGATCAGGACTGCTTCTGAAGCGTTCGCGCGAGATTGAGTGGTGAAATAAAAGCCCAGCATTTTGGAAATGCCGGGCTTTTTACACTGGAAACATAAGTTGTTGTCTGCGTGTCTCTTTACTCGCTGCTTTCCGATGCCGGCTTGTCCTTTTCGCTCGCTGGTGCATCCTTGGGTGGCTCGGTTTTTTCGGTGGCAGGTTCATCCTTGGAGGCTGGCTCGTCTTTCTTGAGCGCTGCCTCATATTCTTTCAAAACAGAGTCGATGCTGGCAATTTCTCCACCGTTCAGTTTCGCAGCCTTCGTTTGCCACTCGATTGCCGCCTTCACGTTTCCTTGCTCGAAGTAGACGCGGGCGAGTGTGTCAATTGTCGACGCATTTTGATTGTCTTGAATCTCGCAGGCTCTCTTGGCGGCCTTAAGGGCTAACTCAAAGTTGGGATTCTCTCGGCTCTCAGTCGCGATCCCCCAGGCGATGTTGTTTAGTGCATCGGCATTGTCCCAGACCTGTTCGACGATTTCGGCTTCCAAGGCGGGTATTTCATCGGTTCGGCCAGCACTAGAGAGGATGAACATCCGGTACTGAGTCAGCATCATTGATTTTCCGTTATCGGCTTCTGCCGAATCGATCAGTGCCAAGGCTTCGTCCCATTTTTGGCTACGGGCTAAGAGACCCAAAGTGCGCGACATGGCTTGTAGCGCCTCTGCATTCTTGGCTTCCGCAATTGCTTCGTCTCGATCCCAATCCCCGGAGACAATACTCGCCAGCGGAGTGTCCATACTCATGGGGTGTCCAATCCACTCGACTCGTCCGTCTTGACCGACGATGAAGGCGGAAGGGATTCCATTTTGTCCAGCAGCTTTCATGTAGGTTGTGCTGGTGACATCATCTTTGTCTAGAGCCAGACGATACTGCACGATATCGCGCCAGGTCTTTCCTTCCGACTGTTCCTTCTCAAGGAAACCTTCGACCGTTTCTAAATCTTCTCGCGTCACTCCAATGAACGTGACCTTGTCTCCGTATTCTTCTTGCAATTTGCTCAAGTGTGGCATACTGGTTCGGCAGGGAGGGCACCACGTCGCCCAGAATTCAACAACATAAACTTGACCGTCAGACATCGCCGCGACCGGTTCGCCAGTCGCCCAGTGATCGATCACAATGGGCGGGGCAGGGTCGCCGATGCCTAAGAGAGGCGCTGATGTAGACGGATCGCCTTGTGGTCTCACAAGGACTGTCATCGGCTCGGAATTGGAAGCAGTTGAGTCGTCCGAAGTGGTGGGGCTTTCATCGACACTGGCAGTCGGATTCGCAGTGTCGTCCGTTTCGATGTCGGTGGTCGAAGACGATTTCTGGCAGCCAGAGATTGTAAGAGAAATCAGCAAGGCAACAGACGCCAATGAAAACTGGAATATCCAACGGGGGATCACATTAGACATACAAATTCCTTGAGGAAGGCAGAGAGCCAATTGAATTAAAAACGGCAAGCGATGATGCCGGTTAACGCTACCGCATCGAACGAGCCGTTGCAATCAAGAACGCACTCTCCCCGATGATTCCACTTGCTGGATTGAAGACGATGAAAATGCTAAATAAGTGACATTCAAGCTATTTGCCACGTCTTTCGAGAAAGTTGAATGATGAAGTTCTGCCTGAGTTGGGTCGTATTATTGGGGATGATCGAGATTCTGTGTTCTGCAAATCTCCGAGCAGATGATCTGATCAATTTACGGGTGAGTGAGAATGGTCGTTTTCTGATTCATCAGGACGGCTCAGGTTTCTTTCCAATTGCTGACACAGCCTGGGCGATTGCCTGGAAGTTAGATCGCAAGCAAGTCGAGACGTATTTGCAACGCCGCAAGGAGCAAAAATTCAACACGATTGCAATCATCGCCTTCCCCTCTTTTGAGGGGAAGGTCGTGATTCCAAATGCGTATGGTGATTTGGCTTTTGAAGTCAGCAAGCGTGGTGCATGGGATTCACGGCACCCGATCACAACGCCCGGTGAGAACCCTGACGATTCAACTCAATACGATTACTGGGATCACCTGGAATACATCATCGACAGTGCGGAGTCGAAGGGGATGTGCGTGGTCTTACTACCAGCCTGGGGCGTTTGTGTCGCCGGCGATTGGGGCAGCGGAAAGGTCACGCGGGATGTCATTTTTAACGCGAGCAATGGCTATCAATACAGCCGCTGGATTGGTCAACGGTTCAAGAGCAAGAAGAATATCATCTGGATGATTGGCGGAGATCGCAATGCTGTGTATGGCAATAAGGATTACCGAAATGTGTTCCGCGCCATGGCAGAAGGCGTCGCCGATGGTGTCAATGGCATCGACCAACAGGACGGAAAAGCTGACTACAGTACAACTCTGATGAGTTACCACCCCAGAAAGTGGCAACCGAATTCTTCTGAGTGGTTCCACAACGAACCATGGCTCGACTTCAACTCAATTCAGGATCAACCGAGCGATCAGGTCACTGCGACGACGCTGGATTTTGGACTGACGCCTATCAAGCCGACTTGGCTATTCGAGGGTGGCTATGAATTCCGCAGGAACACCTACAAAGAGTGGCAAATTCGTTTTCAGTCGTATCAAACCGTTTTCGCTGGTGGTTTTGGAGTGACGTACGGCAGCATGAATATCTGCCCATTCGGCGAGTTTCAAGCCGCCCCGGACGAGCCGATCACAATCACGAACTCCCGTAACTGGAAGATCAGCATGGACGAGGCAGGCGCAATGGACATGCAGCACCTGTTCCGCCTGATGACATCAATGAGCAAGGAACAATTCGTCGACCGGATTCCAGACCAGTCACTGATTGAAGGCGACCAAGGCAGCATGACCGGAAACGAAGGGATCATCTCAACCCGGCTGCAAGCAACTCGCGGAAACAAAGGTGATTACGCTTTCATTTACAGCGCGAACGGTCGCGACATCTCTGTCAAAATGAGCCGATTGTCGGCACCCAGAATGAACGCCTACTGGTTCAACCCCCGCAACGGCATGTGGCGAGTTCAAAAGAACGAATTGACCGAGCAAAGACCGTTCATCAATAACATTCCCAGCGGTCCCGATGCACCGACCAGAAAGTTCGATCCCCCCGGTTCTGCAAAAGATGGCAACGACTGGGTGCTGGTACTGAAACTTGCAGAGTAGATGTTTCAGCAACGTTCTGCATGCCCACTTTGCAAATTCGTCTTGGACACCAATTCACTACACGCGAGTATACCAGTATGTTTGTTTATGACCGAGTGATTCAAAATGTTGAACCATGCATTTCGCGTCTCGTTCGCTTGTGGGGCTTTTGATCTTGAAGGAACTTCCATTGTCATCTTGCCTCCAGACCTGAAAGGCGTTGAGC
>JAJDEL010000709.1 GCA_029259835.1 Planctomicrobium sp.
CTGCACGTCGTGTTTTTCATGCCCTGGAGTTCCGCCTGCATTCATTGCCGTGTTACCGCCGTCCATCGGGATGATTGCGCCAGTGATCCATTCCGATGCGTCCGATGCCAACAAAATGGCCAACCCTTTGATGTCGTCCGGTCGACCAAGACGTCCGGCTGGGATGCCTTTGAGAAAACGCCCCTCGAGGGTGGAGTCTTCATTCATCCGTGCTGTCAGACTTGGATTGACCACTTGGGCTGGTGTGACGCAGTTGATTCGCACGCCGCGATAGCTCCACTCGGTGCTGAGTTCACGGGTCATCTGGATGACGGCTCCCATTGCCATGCTGTACGCCACGTGACCTCGACCGAGGGCCGTGAAACTGGCTAGAGATCCGATATTCATGATTGAACCGCGACCCTGCGCCAGCATGCGTCGCCCCGCCTGCTGACACATCGCGAATCGCCCGACGACCAGATTCTGCAGCACTCGGTGGAGATCTTCAATGGCAAGGTCTTCCGGTTGAGACAAGTGTCCGTCTCCCGCGATGTTGCCAAGAAAGTCAACACGTCCGAACTCCGCATCCACGCGTTCAAACAACTTGGCAATGGCGTCTGGATTGGAGACGTTGGTGTCGGCAACGAACACTTTTCGACCGAGTGACCGGATTTCTTTTGCGGTCTCTTCAGCACCTTCGATATTGCGATCGACCAGGGCGACGTCAGCACCGTGTTGGGCGAGCGCCAGCGCAGTCGCCTGCCCCAATCCCTGAGCGGCGCCGGAAACGACAGCAACTTTATCTGTCAAATCGAATAGGTCAGTCATTGGATTAGTCTCCGTCGGACAGACGACTCGTCTGCCCAGTGCGTTCCACAGGCGAACCGCCTGCGCTACGAACGGTCATCGCGAGAACGGCTCCCGCGAGCAAAAACGCCGCCATCGACCAAAGGCCAAATTGGCCTAATATCACTGCTCCAAAGAACCCACCGATATTGCCGACGGAATTGATCAACGCGATACCACCTGCCGCTGCTGCGCCTGTCAGGAACGCAGTGGGGAGTGTCCAAAAGATGGGTAACATGCTCATCATACCGGTCTGAGCCAGGCAAAGTCCGACAAGCGACAGTATTGGAGACGGACTCCATGCGGTAAGAGCCCACCCCACCGCTGCCACGAGCGCCGCGATCGCAAGGTGCCCGCGCCGTTCGTTGTTTCGATCCGAACTAATACCCCACAATGTCATCCCCACAACCGCACAGACATGAGGCAAAGCACTGAGCAGCCCGATCTGAAACGTGCTCATTCCCTGGAATTGTCCTTGGATGAGTTTTGGGAAGTAGGCTCCCCCCGCATTTGCGCCGACGGCGACTGTGAAGTAAATGGCGATCAACAGCCAAACTCGCCCTTGCATGAGCGCCGACAGATGATCCGCATTGTGATGACTCCGGCGCGTGTCTTCCTCTCGCTGCATACGAGCGACCAACCACTCACGCTGCTCAACCGACAACCAGTTTGCATCTTTGGGAGAATCGGTCAAATAGAATAGAACAACAAAGCCTATGAGGAAGGAGGGGATGCCTTCCAGTAGAAACAGCCATTGCCAACCATGCAGTCCGGCGACAGTATCGAGGTACTGCATAATCAGTCCAGACAGAGGGTTCCCGAACACGCTGGCAAGCCCAATGGCCACCATGAAAAAAGCGGTCATTTTGCCACGTTCCCGATCAGGGAACCAGTAGCTGAGATACAGGATGAGTCCAGGAAAGAACCCCGCCTCGGCGATGCCCAGCAGGATGCGCAGACCGTAGAACGTCCATTGGTCTCGAGCGAACATGGTCGCCGCCGACACCAGTCCCCAAGTGATCATGATCCTGGCGATCCAGCGCCGAGCACCCACCCGCCGCATCAGCAGATTGCTGGGCACTTCGAAGAGCAGGTAGCCCACGTAAAACATGCCATAGCCCAGGTTGAATGTCTCTTCGCTCAGCCCCAAGTCGTCCTGCATTTGAAGCCGGGCGAAGCCGACGTTCGACCGGTCAAGGATATTGAGAATGTAAAGCAGGCAGATGAACGGAATCAATCGCCACGCGACCTTACGCAGAGTCGTTTTTTCGAGAGCAAGATCGTTCATAAGCGTCCAATTCAATAATGACTAATACAACACGATCGCTCGTCCAGGACCACCGTGGCAGTCGCGAATTTTTACGGCGGCAAAGAGGAAGTAAGCGTTCTTTGGAATCTTGCTTACGTTCACCAGAAACTCAACAGCGACCATCTCACGGGATCCCAAGGCCCAGTACGTCATCAGTGCTCGTCGCGGATCGACGCCGCAGAGGTCTGGGGCGTCACTGGCGACACAGCGAATTCCTCTCTTCTTCAGGTACACGATTGTGTCAGGGCCGGGTGCGGGCCAGCCTTCTGATTTACCGTTCAGAGGGTTCTGCCACAACGCGGTGTCGTCTGGTGGTGGCTTGAGGTACTTATCGTTGTGACCGGTTTGGAAGATGACGATGTCGCCAGACTTCAACTCACCGTGGCTGTCCTCGAAATCTTTGACATGATCGACTGTGATTTCGGGCGACATCGGCCATTGTTGTGGCTGCGTTGTTCCGACAAGCGAGCGAACGTCGATCACACGCGTCTTCCCACAAGTCCACGCCAGCGGAACTTGCTCGGTCGTCATTGAATTTGTACCGCGGCGACCGTACTTCGCTTCGTATTCTTCCAGCCAGCCACGAATTTCAGGAGCGTACTGAACGGCTTTCCCTTCGGGTGGCAACGCATATGATGGCGGAACCAAGTGCGTTCCCGTCATGGCGTCCATCAGGTGCGTGTGATGGTGCATGTCGAGATCTTCGGAGTAAAGAAAGTCAACTTTTAGATATACCTGGCGGTGATTTCCGGTCCCGATACCAGGCGATGTGAGCGGCCAGCCTTGCTCGAGAGTCGGGGATAGGTCGACGGCCCGTTTCGCTTTGGAAGCGGCAATCAGTCTCGCGGGCAGTTCTTCGCCATTAATGGAAAACGCGCGACCTTCGCTGTAAGGTCCGTCTTTATGCTTTGGTCCGAGCATCGTGTAAAACGCGCCGGTGGGCGGCAGTTTCCCGAGGTTCGTCGCTCCTTCGGTCCAGATCATCCCGTGCTTGAGGCCAGCGTAATGAGTCGGCTCGGCAAGATTCGGCAGCGGTCCCATACTCGCACTATCGGTGCCCAGTGTCATCACTTTGCGAGTCGCGAGAAACTCCATGCAGTCCGGATCAGGGTCGGGAAAGCCGGGCGCCTTTCGGTCCAAAATATCGGCAATGTAGCGAGAGCCTTCGGGAAACGGACGATAGTATTGATCCGAATAACCACTGTGAAAGAGAACAACATCACCAAAACGTAATTGTCGATGCTGCTTCTCGAACTGTTCGACATGCTTCCGTTGAACCAACGGGCTAACACCTTTCGAAGCTTGATCGAGCAAATCGCGTACATCCACAACACACGCCTCGCCGCCGAACTGCCAGGCTTCGATTTTGTTCGTATATGCCAGCCCCAACGGTCCAGACTTAGGCCGCTTCAATTCGGGACGCGCCACCGAGTGCGGCGGAACATCGAGTTGTGTGCCTGTGTTTCCGTCGATCAGCAAAACGTCAATATTGTAAGCGCTGTCGGGGCTGATAGTTCGCTGATGGGTGATTTGAAACCGGGGAAACGGAGCGGACGGCCAAGTCGCTGGATATTCCGGAGCGATCAGCAGAGAGTGATCGATAAACTGCGACTCTTCGGCCACGGCTTCTTGCGCCGATGAATAATGCGTTGACAGCGCCCATACTGTTGCCAGCAACAACCGAACTGTAAAGTTCGTTCTGAAGAACACCGTGGTCATTCCCCTTGTGTTACTAGGCGGAAGATTATTGCGTATCTGAGTTTCGCTACCAGACCCCGCCTGAGAACATGCAATTTGTTGACAGGCATCTGATTGTCTGATAATCTATCGACTGGAAAATTACTTTGCAAGACACTTATTTCCCGAAGGGTACGATGTCTAAGTTGAAGACACTGCCTCGCAGAAAAATCTGTGACCAGGTGGCACAGCAGATCAAAGAGTTCATTGTCACCGAACGGCTTGAACCGGGTGATCGGCTGCCAACCGAAGGCAAACTGGCCGAGACGTTTGGTATTAGCCGACTCAGTGTCCGTGAAGCCACCAAGGCGCTAGAGTACGTCGGAATTGTTGAAGCGAAGACGGGCGTGGGACTGACGGTCGGACAGATGGACCTGGAGCGTGTCACCGAACATTTGGTTTTTCATCCTGCGCTGCATTTTGCCGATCCACAGCAGCTTATTGATACACGAGTTGTGGTTGAAATCGGCGTGCTGCCGCATGTTGTCGAGCGGATGGCCACGGACAGCTCGATATACGACAGATTGCAATCTGTAATTGAACGCTCCAGTTCTGCTCGTAGATTGCAGACTTGGCTTGAGCTGGATATCGAGTTTCATCGCACGTTGCTGGAGTCGAGCGGTTTAACACCACTCGTGGCCTTCGGTGACCTATTGCATGTGTTCTTTCAGCAATTTCGAGAAAGCGTGAAAAAGGCGGAGTGGCAGGCAGGAACTCAGAGCCATCAGCGGTTGATCGACGCGCTGCGCGACGGCGAGCTAGACCTCGCGTCTGCCGAACTGCGTCAACATATCGAGTTCCATAAAACACGAGTGTGATGCAATGCAGAAAGGTCCGTTGCAAGATCGCCCAGGCGGATCGCCGGAGAGAGCAGAAAAACAGAACACAAGCAAGCCGTTTGTGGTACGGCTGCTGCTGGTAGTTGCGTTGTTGGCTAACGCCACATTGGTCGCTGATGACGTCCGCTCGGAACAGACGGCAGAGTTCGAAAACACAATTCGCCCGTTATTGCTCAAGCATTGCATCGAATGCCACGGACCAAAAAAGGCCGAGTCAGGACTGCGGTTCGACTCGCGCGCGACTCTGCTAAAAGGAGGCGACAACGGTCCGGCAATCTCGCCAGATCAACCCCAGCAAAGCCTGATGATCAAAGCCCTGCGACATGTCGACGGGTTGGAAATGCCACCGGATGGTAAGCTGCCTAAACACGAAATCGCCGCCGTCGAACAATGGATTCTCGGAGGCGCAGTCTGGCCAGAT
>JAJDEL010000710.1 GCA_029259835.1 Planctomicrobium sp.
TGTGGAGATCGTCGCCCCAGCAATTCCGGCAGCGATTCGCGTGATGAACAACCAGGTCAGGGCGCTCAATCCCAGGAGGACACCATCACGACCGAGAGACGTCGCATACCCGAACAACGCGTAGGAGACGGTTGACCCGACCAACCCCACAATCAGCACGGGACGCCGCCCAATTTTGTCTGAAACACGGCCCCAGATCGGTGCGAAAATAAACTGCATTGCCGAAAACGAGGCCATCAGCAAACCGAGTTGCAGTCCGCTTGCCTCGAAATGCAGCCCATACCGAGGCAGCAGCGGCATCACAATCCCGAACCCGAGCAGGTCGATAAAAACAGTCACAAAGACCAGAAGCAGGCCAGCTTTACGAGACTTGGGCACGTTTCACTCTATGATCAGAAGGCATAAACGAATGGAATTGCGACACAATAGAGGGAACTGAAAGCGATGTCGAATGAGCGATGAGACAAGTCAAAAATCAATTTCGCACCCCTGTTCGATACAAAACCTAAACGAACCACTCCCAAGTGCGGGAATTGCGACCGCTGAAGGCGCAAAGCGGTGGCACGAATCACTTTCCGCCACTATTCTTTCCGGTACGTCGGGTTTCGTGGTTGTACGCGCCGCAATTCGGTCGATGTGAAATAAGTAGTAGATATCGAACGTTCAATTCGAGGAATTTCCTGAGATGACAGTCTCGGTTGAAGAATATTTTGCAACACGTAAAGACGACCGCAAAAAAGAAACGCGGTATCTGAACGTTATCAACAAAGACTCCTGCACTAGTTGCCAGTCTTGCGCGACGGTTTGTCCGGTTGATTGCATCTACGAAGTCCATAGCCCATTCCCCGGCGAGAGCTACCACCAAATTGACACATCCCGCTGCATCGGCTGCCAGATGTGTTACCGGTCTCCTCAGGACAGTAACGATCATTTCACGATGACAATCTGTCCCTGGAACGCAATTGACATGCTTCACAACCCCAATGTGAAGCCGGAAGAGACATCGGTCTTCATGCCGTATTGGAAAGGCAGTGAAGACGATCTACCGTGGCAAAAAATTGAAGAATACGGCTACCAGCTTCGACTGGATGGCTTGGTCATTCTGCCGGTCGGTCGCGAAGATTTGACCGCCATCCTTGATTGGCTTTGCAAGCCAGAGTGGCTCTTCTCCGAAGATGGCGAGACCATCGCAATTGCCACAGTCAGCACAACGGACGACGAAAAAATTTCCTACGTTGCCTCGGAAGAGGGACAAGATCTCCTCGACTGCATCTTCGACGGCTGGCACCGCATCTTCATGGATTAGGACCGGAAGGCTCTCCGAATTTCTTGTTCTCCACTTGCCGTATCACAGTTAGAAATTGATCCGATCTGCATCAGCCCCTGGGCGCTAGCCCCGGATATGCGTGTGAACCAGTCTCAGATCCGGGGCTAGCGCCCAAACGGCTCATGTGACGGAACTCTCTCGCAACAGTTCCTTAAACGGCACCAAATTCCAAACAGCCCAATCGTTGCCAGAAAGTGAATTGGGAACAGAACTGGCACCAGGAACCGACCTTCAATCACCGACCAAGTCATTCCGATTGCAAAAAAATTCGTTGCCAGAATCGCTAGCATCAGTGGAGTTGTGGGAGTTTTCCAGTACGCAACTCCTCCCATGCACGCCAGCAAGAGAATGATTGCTTCAGTCATATTTCTTGGTCGGCATTCCTGAATGATCTTTATCGGAAAGAGCGCCAATGCTTTCACCGGATGAGTCAGCGCCCATTCCATCGCTTTGGATTTGCTCCAGTTCGCTTTCACAATTTCTTGTTCCAGATGCGTTTGAGATTCGTCAATTACATCATCAAAAAATCCTTCGTGATCAAGATTGACCCACAGGCCTTTTGATTCCCAGACTTCATCTCCAAACACTGCCGAGAGTTGCACCAATCCTTGCGTTCCCAGTGGCATCAATTCTCCGGTGACCTGAACATTACGCACAGCCCAGGGAGAGACGACCACACCGAGCCCAAATAGAAACATGAACGCCGCAACGAATGTCTGCCGGAAATTCTTCGTCAAGCGATATGTCATCCACAGGACAATCAATGTCAGGCCTGGAATCCAAAGCACGACCATCGTTCGAGCCAGCAGAGAAAAACCAAAGACGGCTCCAACAACCAAGGAGTAAACCCAGACCGTGCGCACCGTTGGTTTCTTCAATTCGTGAAATCGAATCAGAACAACACAGATGAGAGATGTCAGGAAGAGTGACATTGCTTCGGTCAAAATCGCTCGACCATACAACCGCGTGCGTACATCCACGGCGACAAATAGCCCAATGGAAATGAGAACTGAGGGCCAGCCGTATCGGGGATAGAGTGTCATCACCAAAAGCGCGAGTGTTCCCGCCATGAAGGCGGCGTCCATCACCCGAGTTGCCGCAAGCTGACGACCAAAACAACGACTGAGAATGCTGATTGCATACGGATAGAGTGGTGGTCTGTAAGTCACAATCCATTCGTGTGGCGGCCCCAATTGAAACCGGTCTGCCTCGCGCGCTGCAAGGTCGTATGGTCTGCGAAAGTCGGCATCGCCGGTGTTCACTTGAAAGCCGCGACCGTTCGCCAACTCCCAGCCAATCGAGTCGTAATCGACTTCGTCACCGGAAGTCGATGGTGGCACATTGAGGCCAAACTTCACTTCATAATAGACAACAAAAGTTGACCAACACAGCAGGAAGGCCCCCACTGAAACAGCCCATGTTGGCGGTTGTCTGACCCATTGTTTGAATAACGCCGGAGGGTTTATTTCCATCACACAGGCTGCCCTGAATTTAAGATCTCGCGCAGCACACGATCCACCGACTGAGATGTTTCAATCTGCATGTACTGAG
>JAJDEL010000072.1 GCA_029259835.1 Planctomicrobium sp.
CCGTCGGTGCCGCCAGAGAGTATTACGATTCCCTGGCATCCTTGCTGATCCAACTGTATTGCAGCGGCTAAGACCAATTCCTGATTCCGTCCCCCTTTTTGAGGACCATCTGTTTTCGACAATTGAACGATTGGCTCACCGCCGCTGATGAGGCAGACTTTTTCTCCGGCATGTTTACTGGCTTTGGTCTTCAAGCATCGTTCGGCAAATGCGGCTCCAAACTCTCGAGCGATTCCAGGTTGATCGAATTCGGAAGCGACCACTTGATACCCAAGCGACCCTGCTTTCTGAATTGCAGCTTCGACAGCGATTTGGTTATTCCCGATGATGTGATTCGAATGCGGAATTGTCGCAGCGGGAACTTCTCGTTTCTCTTTCAGTATTCGGGTGAGTGTTTCCAGCAATTTCAATGGGAACGCTTCACGACTGTTTTGCGCAAACTTGAGTAAGGTCTCCACTGCTTCCCTGGGATTGGGTTGGAGATCGACTGTTGGGCCAGAAGCGATTGTTTCCAGCGGATCGCCGATGACATCTGAAATGATCAGAGCAATTAACCTGCCGGCTCGACACGCTCTGAGAAGTCCGCCCCCTTTCACTTTTGAAAGTGCTCGCCGTACGCAATTGAGTTCTTGAATCGTTGCACCTGCGTGCATCAGAATTCGCGTGACTTGCTGCTTGTCTTCGAGTGTGATCCCCTCGATTGGTGCCGGAAGAAGTGCGCTGCCACCGCCGGAAATGAGAACAACGCACAAATCATCTTCGTTCAATGAATCTACGCAATTCAGAATTTCGCGAGTCCCTTCTTTGCCTGCTTTAGTCGGTTCATTCCAACCAGCAGGTCGCGCACCATGCAGGTGAATTTTTCCAAGGTCATTGACGCAGTCTTCCGGAACATTAACCCAGCCAAAGATCCTTGACTTCCATTCTTCGCCCACTGCCATCTCAAAGCCGGCCGCCATTCCGGCGCCTGCCTTACCAGCACCGACAACGCAAATTCGCCCTTTTTCACCGAATGACCATTTGTGCCCAGCGATCTCAATGCCTGAATCAATTCGCTGAACGACATACGCCACTAATCGAGAAGAATCAACCGCCTCAACGCCAGCTTGCCAAATAGCAATAGCGTCATTTCGTAGGGGAGTGTGCGACATCGTGTTGACCTCTCATCACCCTGGCCCCTCAACCCATAAAAAGAGCCACCGGTCGGACTTGAACCGACGACCTAGGCTTTACGAAAGCCTCGCTCTGCCAACTGAGCTACGGCGGCAATGGCATAAAACACTTACTTATTGCATTTTACACTGCTTGCGAATATAGTGACGACAACCGAGACGACAACCGGAATGGCAAACTGTGAGGTATCTCAAGTGCCGAACCCTAAGGCGAAAAAACGCAAAAAACCAGCGAAACCCTATGCAGACTTCCCGCTTACGGCACATGCCAACGGTCAGTGGTGCAAAAAGATCAAAGGTAAAGTGTACTTCTTCGGAATTTGGGCTGATTCTGACTCAGCACTCGCGAAGTATCTCGATGAACGGGACGATTTGCAAGCAGGACGACAACCAAAACGGTTGTCGTCAAAGACCGAATTGACCCTTAGCGAATTGTGGAATCTTTACCTGCACGCCCAGAAGGAGCGGTTGGATACAGGCGAGATTTCACAACGAACGTGGCTTGATCGAAAAAAGGAAGCTACTCGGATGCTTGAAGTGCTGGGCCGGGGCTTGAGTGCTGAATCTTTGTCGCCGACAGACTTTGCCAGACTGAGAAATGAACTCGCGAAGAAGTTCAGCCCTGTTGTTGTCAAAATCACGATCAGCCGCATCAAGTCGATGTTCACCTGGGCTTACGAGAGTGAACTCATTGAAAAGCCGATGCGGTTCGGGCCAGGATTTAAGCCGCCAACTGCAAAGGTGATTCGCCAGCAACGTCGGCAGGCTGGTAAACTTATGTTTGAATCGAACGAATTAAGAACGATCTTTGAAAGTGCTCGGCAACCCTTGAGAGCCATGGCGATGTTGGCCCTTAATACTGGATTTGGAAATTCCGACATTGCTGAACTGCCACAGTCTGCCATTGATCTGAAACGTGGTTGGGTCGAGTTTCCACGACAGAAAACAGGAATTGAACGGCGTTGTCCGTTGTGGCCAGAAACAGTTGCAGCACTGAAAGAGGCGAACTCACTGAAGCCAACACCAAGCCGTCCGGAAGATGCCGGTTTGTTTTTTCTGACCCAACCGGGAGAACCTTGGGTTCGCGTTCGCGAAAAGGAAGGCGGCAAGCTGACACCGATAGACACGCTCGGACCAGAGTTCTCAAAACTGTTGAAGAAACTCGGACTCAAACGGGATAGGCTGAACTTCTACGGATTACGACACACGTTCCGAACCGTTGCTGACGCTGTGAAGGATCGAGGGGCCGTCGATTTCATTATGGGACACGCCCCGGGCGGTAGCGATATGCGCGCGGTTTACGTGGAAGAGATTTCAGACGAACGATTGAAAGCTGTGGCTGATCATGTTCGCGACTGGTTGCTTGCGCCGGATGATAAGCCAATGATTGACAATCAAAATAGAGACTGACCGGGAGGGGCTTGATCTCCCCACAGACCGTTCGGCGTTGCGTCTTCAACCTTCGCATCGTCGTCGGTCGACCCGGTTTTTACAGAAAGGTTGAAGCGATGAATAACGATATTCTTCAAACCCCAGAATTTCGCGGTGTTCTCATCCGCACGCTACTCGACATTCCAGAAAAATGGTCGAGTCAATACTGGCACGATTCATCCGGCATAGAGCAGAAAGCAATTCAACGCCTCTCTGACGCTGGGCTTGCTGAGTTTTGCATAGACATTCAATGCACTGTCAGTGGTGGTTTTCTACGCAAATCACGAGTCGTCAAGAAATGTTTTCACTGTTCAGGACAGAATGCTTTCCACGTCGCTGCTCAGAAAATGAACCAACATGGTGTCGAAGCCACTTTCGGTTTGGAGATGTTTGATGTTAGGTTGAGCGACGAAGGATCCGTAGCCAGAGACACATTTAGGTTTGATGATGATTTCATGAAGGCGAGGACAGTTGAGTTCGCGCTGACTGCTAACGGAATAACGAAAGTCCATGAAGTTGACTTTCGAGCTTATGTGAAACCGGGCAACACGGCAGCGACGAGTTCACAGGCAATAGCAGCGGCACAGGCCAACGCTTCTATTGGTGATATCGTGATTCACAATCATATCGAAGCTTCAAATGAGCAACGGACCAGCGGTACGCATGAAAATTCCGCCGGACCAGAAAGCCAACCAAAAGCGATTCTCACAAGCTGGCGAGAAATTACGGATGCCCTGAACATGGAACACTCTGAACAAAGCAAGGTGAAAAGTCTCAATGAACGGTACGAAGGGCCAATTCCTAACCCAGGAAAAGGGAGTCAGCCAATTGTCGAGAAGTCGGTACTGATTTCCTGGTGGAACCGTCTAGCCATTTTACAGCAGGAACTATCGAATCAGAACAAGGGTGAAAAGTTGTCTGCTGAGTCATCGCATGAATACGGAAAGTCTGGTGAAGTGGCCCCAGAAATCTCAGGAGAAATCAAAAAACGGCGATCTGACAAAAAAACATAGCAAAAGGTACGGAAAGGTCTGAAAAGGTTTTTCTGGCGTGTTGCTTCCCATGAATCTATGAGGAGGCAACACGCCATGTTTATTACAGCACTAGAA
>JAJDEL010000711.1 GCA_029259835.1 Planctomicrobium sp.
TCGCTCGCGGTTTCTGCAGCACGGCTGCCTGGGGTTGAAGTGAAATATGTTTGCGATGTGGACTCCTCTCGCGCAGGGGCCGCTGTTGCACAACTCGAAAAAGATACTGGTCAAGTTCCAGAACCGATTGGCGATTACCGAACGATGCTCGACGACAAAGATCTCGACATCTTCATTTGTGCTGCCCCGAATCATTGGCATGCTCCGGCAACAATTATGGCATGCAACGCCGGCAAGCATGTCTACTGCGAAAAACCGTGTAGTCACAATGCTTGGGAAGGGGAAACGATGGTCAAGGCGGCCCGACATAATGATCGAGCCGTTCAGCTTGGAACTCAACGCCGAACCAGCATTGGATACATCGACGCGATCGCAAAATTGCACGAAGGGATGATCGGACGCGTCTACTGTGCTCGTTCATGGTACAACAACATTCGAGGAGACATGGGCATCGGTCAACCGGCCGAAGTCCCAGGAAACCTTGACTACGAACTCTGGCAAGGACCAGCCCCGCGCGTTCCGTATTACGACAACCGTCTGCACTACAACTGGCACTGGTTGTGGCACTGGGGAAATGGCGAACTCGGCAACAACGGAATTCACTCACTGGATATCTGCCGCTGGGGACTTGGTGTCGAGTTCCCGGAAAAAGTCGTCTCCACTGGTGGACGTTACGCCTACAAAGACGACCAACAAACGCCGGACACGAACATCGCGACATACGAGTTTTCCGAAGGCAAACAGATTTCCTGGCAGGGACGAAGCTGCAATCGCCACAAGGATTCTTCCGCGTTCGTTTCGTTCTATGGAGAAAATGGCGCCTGCGAAATTGACGCCCGAGGCAATTACAAGTTCTTCGACAAGAATGACAAGCTCATTGACGAAGAGAAGAAGTCCACTTACGCGAACGAACCACACATCAACAACCTTGTTGATGCGATTAAATCTGGCGAGCATCGCAATCTGAACGCCGAAATCGAAATCGGTCACCGTAGCACCTTGCTCTGCCACTTGGGGAACATCGCCTACCGAACCGGTTCGGCCTTAACGTGTGACACAACAAACGGTCACATTTTCGACAACGATCAGGCAATGAATCTCTGGAAACGCGAATACGAACCAGGTTGGGAACCGAAGGTCGGATGAATTAGGTCAAGGGACTAGGGATTGAGGGGCAAGGGATTGCTCAGCACCCGTTCTGAGACGCACGCATTTCACTCTACTGTCGCCTCCATGATTTGTTGGAATAAGCATGAGTGAACCAACTATCGATTTCCCGAGAATCTGGAAGGAAGCTGGTAAGCGATTTCAAGTCGAGCAATCTTCGATTCATGGACCCGATCATTGGAGCCGCGTCGAAGCACACGGCCTCACACTGGTGGAGCAGACACCCGGAGCCGATCTCATCGTCGTTCGATTGTTTGCCGTTTTGCACGACAGTCAACGAATGAATGACTGGGGCGATCCCGAGCACGGACCTCGAGCAGCGGAGTTTGCACAAAAAATGCAAGGTCTGTGGTATGAGGTTAGTGGCAAGCAACTTGACCAACTCGTCGAAGCATGTCGTTTTCATACGGATGGCACAACGACTCAGGACCCAACAATTGGCTGCTGCTGGGACGCCGACCGACTCGATCTCCCCCGAGTTTGCATCGAACCGCACCCTGATTTCATGAGTACTGACTTCGGAAAGAAACTTGCAGAGAAATTTCTTTAAGCAATGGAGTGACTCTTCCCGCGGTTCGAAGTAACGGTGTTTACCAGTCACGCCATTCATCAGCCAGATTTTTGTGGTGCCCAAGTCCGCAAGCGTGAACGATGGCTTCGAATTCGCTGCAAATGTGCTCTCGCTCAACAGTCTCGATAAATTCCATTTTCTTATCAATCAAATTGAATGATTCAATGCAGTTTTGAAGGCATTGCATACGATCCGCTTGCGTTGCACTGTCGCCAAGCTCGATCAATTCAACGATGGTCTCATTCATGATTATTCGTGAAGCAGTAATGGCCTTTCTCGGAGGATATTGCTTCCACTGTGGGAAAAATTGGTGGTCCAATAGCTGTGCCAGGGTGATCGTTTTGAGATATTTGTTGCGTGCTTTCACTTCTTGCGCGCGCTGCCTGCCCTCTTCTGATTTCTTCTCCACATCTTCGGCCTGCAGAGCCTCACGATCATGATCCCAACGCCATTGTCTCAGTGCTTGAAACTGGATGAATATCCATTCTGCGTGTGACGGAGATTCGAATGTCTTTTCTTTTTCCGTCGGCTCGATCATGCCAATGGAAATAAAATCAGCAGGGATTTTTTTCTCGATCCAAATCAATACTGGTTTATTCTTCCAGGATCCGTGAGTGAGATGAAGCATTGGTATTAGTTCAGGATCATTCGAATCCGGAACTTCGCTGCCAACCCATTGAGAACAGGTTACAAGAACAGAATCGATGGACGAGCGTTCCAGGTCATTGCGTGCATTGGTTAAGACACGACAGACGGTATAACGACCATCTTCTAATGGAACTGCAAATGCGGAACCTCGTACAGGAAGTGAAGTTTTTTTCTTCTTGAGGCTCATTTGAGTTCTCCGCATCTCCAAACATCAATCGAGTGGGCGGACCCAGATTTCGCGGAAGTAGACTACGCTCTCCGGATCATGAGCTTGAAGAGCAAACGTTCCATGGTCGATCCGGCGACCGGAGTATTTCGGGTGCTCATAACCTTCTGGTTCGTAGTATTCGACAACGGTTTTGTCATTCACTTTGATTGTCACCTTGTTTCCCTTCACGATGATTCGCTCGGTGAAGAAAACGTGATCCGGAATTGATGTCTCGGTCACATCTTTTACGGAAAACAGGCTGCCGGTTTTATTTTTATTCTTATGCGTGTTGTTCACCTGAACCTCGTGACCGAAATCAGGGAACCCTTCTTCTTGATATTTTGTATGAAAGTAGATGCCCCCATTCGAACCCGGCGTCGCCATGACGTAGACGAGAAGTTCGAAATCTTTGAAGTCGGCGCCGTTGACATCACCTTCGTAGAACAAGTGTGACTGATCACTCGAAGCCTGCGCCTTGATCATCCCGTTAACGACTTCGAACGAATTATTGGGGCTGCTCTCTTTCCAACCATCAAGGTTGCGACGATTAAAAAGTGGAATCCAACCTTCGTTTTGCATAGCTGTGTTGTAGTATTCGACAGAAGGTGGGACCGAAAATTGCCGCAGTGGACTGAAACGCCGATAAGTTTCGTAAACGTCTCCACCATTCGTCTGCCGAGGATCCTTGGTCTCTTCCAAGAAATTCTTAAATTGCAGTGCGAGTTTATTTTCGGTCTCTGCAAATCCATTCGTTGAGGCCAAGTTGTTCAGACATGCCGGATCACTGGTGATGTCGTAAATTTCTACTTCAGGTCGCTTTTGAGTTGACCAGTCGAAGTATTCTCCGATTTCAGAGTCGGATTTATTCTCGATTAAAAACGTTAAACTGGGACACGAGTCGATGTCGTGGTAACCACCATCCTGCGGGCCGATGCCTCCATTTTCATCCAGTTCTCTTGGCGTTCCTGCGGGCCAGCGACTAGGTCGAAAATTGCGAATGTAAAGATACTGGCTGGTCCGCATTGCTCGTTGGGGATACGCCAGATTGAGATAACGCGAAGACGAATGTCGTTCTCGTCCCGAAAAAACGGCAGTTCGAGTCGGGTCGACGATTCCTTCCTTGTCTGACTTCAAGATATTCAAAATGCTGTTCCCGGTGAGGGAGTTTTCTTCATCCGGCACTTCCACTTCGGTCATGTCGTAAATAGTCGCAGTGAGATCGACGAAACCGACGAGATCATCGGAGGTCCGTCCAGACTTGATCTGATTACCCCACTGTATTGCGAGCGGAACATGCACACCATATTCGTAACAATTCGCTTTCGCGCGGGGGAAGGCCATCCCGTTATCGGACGTAACAATCACGAGCGTGTTATCGAGTTCACCTGCTGCTTCGAGCTGCTTGAGAATTCTATCCAAGTGACTATCGAACCACTCAATTTCAACTGCGTAATCGAGCAAATCGGAGCGAATCTCCGGGCGGTCTGGCAAAAAGGCTGGGACTTCGACATCTTCCAACTTCTTACCCGATTTCAGGCCTGCTCCTTTTTGAAATCCACGATGCGGTTCGTGTCCACCGAACCAGAAACAGAATGGCTGGTCGTCTGGTCGGGCTTCCAGGAAGTCCGCGAAGTTCGCGGCGTAGTCTTTATTACTGAGTCCAAGATATGGAGGCTTTAATTTTTTGCCTTCGAATTTCGGTCCGGCTGGATTTTCGGTTCTGCCATCGACTTTGTAATTCCCAGGGCCCCAACCTTTCCCGGTATACCCGACAAAATATCCGCTCTCTCCGAGAGCTTCTGGAAATGTCTGGTACTTGATCGGAAACGAACTGGCGTGCGTGCCAGCGTGTTCGATTTGCCAATGCTGACGACCAGTGAGGAATGCGGCTCGGCTCGGAGAGCATCTGGGTGATGCAGCTATCGCATTCGTGAATAGCAAACCTTCACTGGCAACGCGATCAAACGCTGGCGTCTGCACAAATTTGCAGCCATACGCCGAGGCATGCGCCCACGATTGGTCATCACTGATTGCGATCAAGATATTAGGTCGCTCGGCACCAGCAAGCTGCGCAGCGGAGCTGAGGAACAGGAACAAAATCGAGAAGCATCTCATGTGATTTAACCTGAGTGTTGAGTAGCGGGTTTCAACGGATTCGTTTCGGCGAAGAGTCAAGACTGCTCGTCTTGGCGAAAGCGAATTTCTCCATCGACAATAGTGAATCTAACGCGCCCTGTGACTGTGAAACCATCGAAGGGATTGTTTTGACTTTTTGATTGAAACTGATCCGTTTCAATCGACCAGGATTCATTAGGATCGATAATCGTCACATCGGCAACTGCTCCCGGTTGAAGCGTTCCGGAATCGAGACCGAGCAATGTTGCTGGACCGACGGTGAGTTTCTTGATCAACTGCGACCACGTTAGATCCTGCGGCTCAATCAAAGCTTTCACACACAACGGCAGCAGTGTTTCCAGACCGGCGATTCCAAACGGAGCATGATCGATTTCGAGGCTCTTTTTCTCGCCGGAAAGAGGTTGATGATCCGATGCAATGCAACTGATCGTATCGTCCATCAATCCTTCGATGAGCGCCTGACGATGTTCTTCCGTTCGAATCGGTGGGTCGACTTTGAAATTTGTGTTGTAGTCCGCCATGCAATCATCTGTCAGCAAAAGATGATGCGGTGAAACGTCGGCAGAGACTTTGATGTTTCTCGAAATCGCCTGCCGAATTTCTTCGACACTTCTGCGGGATGAAATCGACATCAGATGCACGCGCCCACCGGTCGTTTCAGCGAGTGCGATATCTCTTCGAACCATAATCTCTTCGGCAGCCGCTGGCATCCCGCGCAGTCCTAAGACTGTCGACTGAAACCCTTCGTGCATCGTGCCGCCATGGACTAACTCTGGAACTTGAGCATGATTCAAAATCGCGCTGTTCCACATACTGGTATACTGAAGTGCTCGCCGCATGATCTCAGGATTTGAGATAGGCCGTTTCCCGTCTGAAAAACCGACGGCACCGCCTTCGATGAGCTGACCTATTTCGGCGAGTTCTTCTCCCTGGTGTGCTTTTGTCACCGCGCCGAGTGGCACAACACGGCAGCGCGCTGCTCGATCGGATTGCCGCATAACGAACTCTGCGGACGCACGTGAATCGACAACCGGAAACGTGTCCGGCAATGCTGCGACTGTCGTATATCCACCGGCGAGTGCTGC
>JAJDEL010000712.1 GCA_029259835.1 Planctomicrobium sp.
AGAACGCTGATCCCCTCTGCTGATATTTCAATTTCCGAGTCGTCGAGAAAAATCGGTCGATTGCAATTTGAAATCAACAAGGATAATTTTGAATGGAACGAATCGTTCGAACCCTCACTCCTTATGGGAAAACGTGAAAACAAGATGGACAAGCTCAATAAACGTGAATTCATAAAGACCACAGCCATTCTCGGAGCGGCAGCCGTTGTTCCAGCTGCGTCGCTTGCTGCAGACGAAGTTGCGGCTGCACCGGCGACCATCCCGCCTGTGGCGGACTTGGTTGACGAGCAATTCGTATCCACTTCAGGCCGGCATTTTGGATCTCAAGTCATCCATCACGGCGAGCAGGATGGCTACCAGGTCACACCGATCAGCCAGGACAAGGCCGCACCGGGTTACCAGCGGCCGGGCAACCTCAGCAACCCGACAGTTGCAGCGCTGTTACGCAAAGTAATGGAAATGGAAGGCACCGAGGCGGCGATTGGAGGGCCCTGCGGCATGGGCATCATATCGCAAACCTACATGGCGTTGCTCAAGCCGGGCGATCGCGTGGTGGCTCACCGCTGCAACTACGACTGGGTGATGACCCTGTTCCGCAATTACTTGCCGAGTTGGGGCATCGAGGTTGAGTTTGTGGATCTGACCGATCCCGAGAATCTAGTGAAATCCCTGAAGGCCAACCCCGCTAAGTTCGTCCATTGGGAACCCTATGTGAATCCAACGATGGAGGTTTTGGACACGCCCTCACTGATCAAGATAGCCAAGGAGGCTGGCGCGAAGGTCATCGTGGACAACACCTGGTTGACACCCTACATACTGCAGCCATTTCGCCTTGACGCCGACCTAGTGATTCACAGCGTAACGAAATACATGGGCGGCCATGGCAATGCTATGGGCGGGGTGATCTCTGGCCGGAAGGTCCTCGTGGGGAAGATTCAAGGCGCGCAAAACTGGTTTGGTGGTTTGATGAGACCCATGGACGCCTTTCTCGTTACGCAGGGAGTGAAGACACTTCCTTTACGAATGCGTCAGCACTGTCGTTCCGCTCAGATAGTTGCTGAGTTTCTCCAGTCGCATCCGGCGGTTGCCCAGGTGCGTTATGGAGGTTTGCCTACTTGGAACCGACATGCGGAATCGAGTTCTCTGAAGGGGTTCGGCGGTATGCTGGGCGTTGAATGGAAGACGGATGCCGTACACCGAGACTTGGGCAATCACGTCAAGTTGATCCTCAATGCCACTAGTCTGGGCGACCCGGTCACAAGGATCACGCCGCGCAAAGAGGAAAAGCTCCGCGGGATCCCCCCGCGTTTCACGCGCGTGTCGATCGGCCTGGAAGAGCCGGAAGATTTGATAGCCGACTTCAAACAAGCGATCGCACGATGTGGTTAGGATAGGTAGAGACGATGAAAAAAGAACGTGATCGTCGGGACTTCATCAAAGTCTGCTCTGCAGGTACACTTAGTGCGCTGACGGCCGGACTCTCTGAAGCTCTCGCAGAAGAAGTCGCTGACCCGTCGCCCGCGAAGCCAGCATACGATTGCATCGTGCTCGGACTTGGCGCCATGGGTTCGGCCTGCGTCTACCAACTGGCCAAACGCGGCGCAAGCGTGCTCGGAATCGAACAATATGACATCGCTCATGCCCTGGGCAGCAGCGGCGGAATCTCGCGTCAGACGAAAGTGATGCCCTACCTGGGCGGCCCGTATGAGCCGCTTATTCGCCGTGCAAATAAGAATTGGCAATCCCTGGAAAAGGACAGTGACCAAAAGGTGCTTCACCCATGTGGCTATTTGAAATTAGGAGTGAATCAACGGTTCCCAAAAACTGTCGATCAGAAGAAGATCGAACTGTTTGACGAATCCAAGCTTGGTGAACGCTTCCCGCAGTTTCAAGGTCTACCACCCGGTACGAATGGCCTATTCGACCATCAGGGAGGCTTGCTGCGCAGCGAACTTGCGATTGCTAGTCACTGCCACGTTGCGTTACGACATGGCGCACACATTCGTGCCCAAGAGCCCGTAACAGACTGGATCGCGGACTCAAATAGCGTCACGGTCTCCACATCGCGTGGCCGCTACCGGGCAAAGCACCTGATCATTGCAGCCGGGGCATGGAATGCCAAACTCGTCCCGCAACTCCACGGCAAAATTCAGGTCACACGACTATCGCTGGGCTGGTTCGTGCCCAAGAAGCCAAAGTCATTCTCTATAGCAAGTTTTCCCATCTGGGAACACGGATCGTTTTATGGTTTTCCGGTGTTACCGGACTTTCCCGGCTTCAAAGTGGCAAAGCACTGGCGTGGTGAGCCGACCGATCCTGACAAAGTCGATCGTCGCCCGAATGAGGCAGACGAGAAGCTTGTGCGAGACTACCTCGGACGTCACATCCCCTCGGCCAATGGTTCAGTTCTCGCCTTCAAGGTGTGTATGTACACGCATGGTGGCCCGTGGCTTGGCGCTCTTCCTGGCGAAAAACGCGTGTCGTTCATAGCTGCCTGCAACGGTGGCGGCTTCAAGTTCTCTAGCGCTTACGGCGAAGCACTCGCCGACCTTGCCACTCAAGGCCGAACAGATATACCCGTTGGATTCATGGCGCTGCGGTAAGGACTGTTACGACAAAGCTTTGTGCCGCATCCACCTCCTGAAAGGCTCTCTGGCGGACGCTGCTAATCAGGAACACACTATCTGCGGCAGGCACCAACAAAAGTGATCCATCGTTTTACGTTGGTGCAGCTTGTCTGTATTGTCTGTATTGTCGTATTGTGTGCCATCACGCTGAGTCCGAACTCAACGCTGCGACTTTCGTTTCCCCTGTTCATTGCTCTGTTGATTCCGGTGCGATTTCTGGTTGGCCGAGTTTTCGAAGCGAAATTTCTTGTATCGCTGGATGCCGCCGAAACACCGAACGAAGA
>JAJDEL010000713.1 GCA_029259835.1 Planctomicrobium sp.
CTGCCAGGGTTATGCTCCTGGCTGGCAAATGCGACAAGCACAATTGCGAACCTACGAGATGTACCACGCCAAGAATCGGCTGTCCGGGGAATTGGCGAACAGTCAGCAAACTGTGAATCAGCTCGCACTGGAAAAGCAACAGGCAGAACAAAGTCTGGCAATTGCAAACCAGCGTCTCCAAAACCTCGCGCTTGAACGCGGAAAGCTGAACGATCAAGTGAAACATTTGCTCACGACGCTTCCTGCCCCGAACAATCCGCTCAGTGGTTCTGCAAATAGTCGGTTCGAAGAATTGGCTCGAAAATATCCGGAGTTCGAATTTGATCCAGCGACTGGTGTGAGTAAGTTCAACGGAGATTTGCTCTTCGCAACCGGCAGCGATGCGATCCAACCTGGCGGTTATAGAATCTTGAAAGAGTTTGCAGCAATCATGAATTCAGGTGACGCCAAGCAGTTCGATATCCTGGTCGTCGGTCACACAGACGACCAACCTGTTGTGAAGGCGACGACAAAGTCACGCCACGAAACGAATTGGGATCTCTCCGCCCATCGTGCCACCGCGGTCGTCAAAGCACTTGGAAAGACAGGCTTGGCTGAACCACGAATGGGACTCGCGGGTTACAGCAAGTTTCAGCCTAAGCTCCCTAATAACAACGAAGGTGCTCGTCAGCAAAATCGCCGTGTCGAAATCTTTATTCTCGCTGCAGACGCCGCAGTCGCAGGCCGCGATACACAGCGACGATAAGACTGGTTGAAAAGATGAATCATGATCAATGACTGGTTCACTGACCTCAGTTTCGAGATCGATTGGGAGACATTCCACAAACTCCCCCGGCATTCTGCTTACCGATACGAGTTCAAAGAGGGTCGTTGCCGGATTAGCGGGCGACCGCAGTTCTACCATGCGAAGAGTGACCTCAATGGCTTGCTCGAATGTACTTGTGGTCACGAAGAGAATCAATGGGAGATCTCCCCAATTGAACACGATGACTGGTCGGAACTCGTTTTTCTTTTCGCCAGAGCATTCTCCAGATCAGCGCCGTTGATTCATCTCCCAGAGGAGCAGCAAAACGCCGCGGCGATGGCACTTCTCCAGCGAACTCAAAACGGGAAAGATGGTCCGCTTGTTGATGCTGCTTCGCTTCTCATTCGAGACCCTCAAAGTCAGGAACCTCTCGGAGCGATTCTCGTGACCTTGGTTCCTTCGGATGATTTCATTAATTTCGAACCAGAACATTGGTCGCAGCAAGCACCAGTAGGTGCTGTGAAATATGGATGGGGACAACCACATCTGACTTGGATTTTCGTTGACTCTCAAGTAGCACGAGAGGGGCTTGGTAAAGTATTGCTGAATAATTCCGCTCAGCAGCTCTGCGAATTCGGTTACTCGACACTCGTCAGTACATTCCTGTCTGGAAATCAGGCGAGCACGCTCTGGCACTGGAAAATGGGCTTTCAGCTTCTTTCTCACGTCAGTTCTCAGTGAACATCGATTTCCGTCGAAATCGCCTTCTCTCCCCTCGATCTGAGATGTCCAAGCTGTTGATGGACGTTCATTGAAAGCGTTTTCTTAATAGAGCCGCACTGATCGCTACTTATGAGCTCCATTTTCGTTTGATCGGCTTGAAATTGCTTTGTGAGCAGGCGAATCGCGCCACTCGTTTCTATACTCACGGTTTTGCAATCGCATTTATTTTACGTTTTTCGATGAGGTTGAAGCATGTCGACAACGAAGCGACCAATCTGGTCTGGTCTCCCAGCTCAACTCCTGGGCATGGTGTTGGTTCTGGGAGGTTTGGCCTGGATGATGGCCCCAGAACAGAACGAGGATCCAGGCAATGGCAAAGTAAAACCCATAGTCCCACCTGTCGTCATTACGAATATGCAAAGCGAGTGTACTCGCAATTTGTCGCGAATTCTGAACGGGTTGCAACCTGGTCGCCTGGGAATCCGATCTGATCCGGCCGACTTGGCGGTTGAGTTAAATCGCTGGATTGCCAAGTGTGGAACGGATATCGACTCAAAACTGACACAAGACACAGAAACGCAACGTGCGCTGCTCAGTGAAGAAGTTTTCAATCGTCTCCAAGAGAAACGCTTTCTGCCAGAAGACGCAGCGCATGTTCGCTTGAGTTTACTCGCCAAAGAAATTGTGACCCAGGTTTGCACCAGTGCAGAGAACGATACTCAGCGTTGTATGGATCTCTTTCAATTTGTCATCCGAAATATCGTTCTCGTTGATCCGGAATCTACCCCCACTTCCACAATACCTTCGACACCGTACGAAGCGATGCTATGGGGGCAAGGAAGTGCGGAAGCACGCGCCTGGACATTTGCGGTACTGCTTCGGCAGTTGCGTATCGATGCGGTCATCATTGCGCCAAAAGAAAAACCATCACAATGGCTCCTCGGTGTCCAAATTCCTCAGGGAAGTCTTCTGCTCTTTGACTTCCGAATTGGCTTGCCAATTCCTGGCCCGGATGACATTTCAACATCACCATTCCCGACCGCTCCAGCATCACTCTCGGATGTGCGGAGTGATGACGCTTACTTTCGAAAACTGGACGTTTCTGAATCACCGTACCCTTTAGCTCAAGAGGACATGCAGGAGTTCACCGTTGAGTTGATTGGATCTCCGAGCCTTTGGGCCAAACGAATGGCTGAACTTCAGTTCATGCTCGAACCGCTTGCTGGAATAGAAATTTACGATGGTCTCGGCACGAATGCTCTTCATCCGGAAGCGTCGCAAGTTCAAAGGATGATTCAAGCTGGTCTGCAAAACTCATTGTGGAAGGAACAGGCGATAAGTATCTGGAACTACTCGATTCAACAAGTGAGTTCTGTTATTGAAGCACGCGCCGAGGCAGAGAGTTCGTACAACTTGAAAATGCAAATTTTCGCCGGGCCGCAGATTCAACAACTTGACTCAAGGAGCGGGACAGTGGTCATTCGCGCAGCAGACCATACGCTTCATGCAGCTCGCATTGAACAATTACGTGGTGACTTTAGTTCCGCACTTCTTCATTTTGGCCCAGTTTTAACTTCGTACAAGACGAACTCAACGCCGCTGAACGAAGAAGCAGCTCATTTTGCTTCGTTCTGGGTCGGAGTGTCGCAATACGAAACTCAAAAATTGTCTGCGGCAGTCAACACCTTTAACCGCTTTGTCACGACTGTTCGGCAAAGCCAGACTCAGCTTGTTCCATTGGAACAAATGAGGCAATCTGCATCTGACTGGAAAGCGACCACCTCTCTTGCTCAGGGAAATTTAGAAGCCGCCATTCTTACCAGGAAAGAGGCAATCTCCAGTTCTTCGTCACGTCGGAATGTCTATCTGCTTCACCGATGGAAGAACATACAAAAGACTGAACAGCCAGCGAAGAGTGATGATTAGTTATCTCAAGAAACGCTGGTTTCTGACGTGCTTAGTGATTGTTATCCCATTGGGTTTCGCCCTGGGGATGATGATTCCCCGGGAGCGGATACAGACACTCTCAGCGGATTACATAGGGAATGCGACTCGTTACGTTGTCGCATTCGTGCTGTTTTTGATGTCCGTGACTCTGGACATTCGTAAGCTCACCGCGGCGATGAAAGCTCCGGCACCGGTCTTCTGGGCGTGTGTTGTGAATTTTGTGGGACTTCCGCTGCTAGCGATTCCACTTTCGAAACTGCAACTGACCAGCGACTTTGCCGTCGGGTTGATCATCACCGCCTGCGTGCCGAGCACGATGGCATCGGCGTCTGTTTGGACTCGAAAAGCGAAAGGGAATGATGCCGTTTCGCTGCTCTGCACGATTGTCACAAATGGCCTTTGTTTTTTGGTGACGCCGTTCTGGCTTAGCGTGGCGCTCGGAAATTCGATCACGCTCGACACCATCGAAATGATCGAGCGTCTCTTCTACACCGCCCTGATCCCGATTGTCGTCGGTCAATTCGCTCGGACAATACTTTCAATTCGGACAGTCGCTGATGCCAGAAAAACGCTCTTCGGTTCCATCGCCCAAATTTGCATTCTCACTCTGGTCCTCTGGGCATCGGTCAAGGGGGGGGGACAGTTACAAGTCGCCGATTCATCCGAAATGACTTTCGTCCCAGTCATCGTGATTTTCTTATCGTGCATTGTGTTGCACGTCTTCGGGCTCGCAATGGCGTTTTATGGAGGACAGCTCTTTCGCTTCAAACGCGAAGACATCGTGGCCACCGTGTTCTCAGGCAGCCAGAAGACTTTGCCGATTGGCATCTTCATTGCCACGGATCTTCTCGCGAATCGAGACTTACCTTTCGCCGCGTTCCCAATTCTAATGTTCCACGCATCTCAATTGATTATGGATACACTGCTGATCGAACCACTCGGGAAATGGGCCGAGAATAACCCTGAAAGTAAGGCAGGCTCCCGCCTGCCTTACTGAGGTTGTTTTCTTCTCACGGGCGGCTGCGCTCTAGTGAGTGAATTTGATGGAATAATTCTACGAGTTTCTTCGCAACATGCGGATGCTCATCAATAACGTTATTGGCTTCTTCAATATCATCCGCCAGATTGAACAATTGATACGGTCGCTCGAACGGTTTTCCTTTCGGAGCCTGACGACCACCGGAGCCGTTTCCTAAAACAAGTTTCCAGTCGCCTTCACGAATCGAAAACATGCCTCCGACTGAGTGATGAATCACCGGAGCGCGTTCAGTTTTCAACTCATCTCCATTCAAAAGTGGCAGTAAGCTGAAACTGTCAGGTGCGGTCTTGCTGTCGAGTTTTCCTCCAGAAATTTCGGCGGCAGTCGCGAAGAAGTCGGTAAGACAGACGGTCTCTTTACATTGACTTGCAGGTTTAATCTTTCCGCTCCAGCGAGCAAAGAACGGCACGTGATGCCCCGCTTCCCAGATGTCTGCTTTCGTCCCACGGAATCGACCATTTGCTGTATGGTTTGAAGCCAGATAACCCTGAACTGATTCATCTGAAACATGATCGGCTCTCTCCTGATCATATCGGTGCATAAATGATCCGTTGTCGCTGGTGTAGATGACCAATGTCTTTTCCCCAATCCCGGCGGCATCAACAGAGTCGAGGACTCCTCCGACGATGTCATCGACTTGGTGAACAAAGTCGCCGTATGGTCCGAGTTCCGTTTTTCCTCGAAATCGAGGGTGCGGCAGGACAGGCTTGTGCGGTGCCGTGAGCGGGAAGTACAGGAAGAAGGGCTTATCGTTTTTGGCTTGTTTCGTGATATAACCTTGTGCTTCTTTCAACAAGTGATCAAGAACATCCTCCATCACAAAGTCCGGAGATCGTTCTCCTTTGCGAAGAAATGCCGGAAACTTTTGGCTCGGTTGCTCGATTCCAGGGAACTGTGTCAGTTCCCCATCCTGAATATAAACATACGGAGGAAAATCGAGTGAAGCAGGGATCACTTTTGAGAATTCGAACCCATGCGTATGTGGTCCGTCGGAAACAGGTTTTGAGAAATCGAACTCCTTGCCTGCTTTCGCAAAGCTGAGTCCCAGGTGCCACTTTCCAACAATTCCGGTTGAGTAACCCTGACCTCGAAGGTGCTCGGCAACTGTGGTGCGATCCTTGTGGATGAGAGGCTCGCCGTAACCGTTCAAGACGCCCCGTTTCAGTCTTGTTCGCCAACAATAACGACCTGTCAAGACTCCATACCGAGTCGGCGTACAAACCGACGATGGCGTATGGGCATCGGTGAAAGTCATCCCTTGTGCGGCGAGTCGATTCAAATTCGGTGTCGGAATCTTCGACTTCGCATTGAGAGCCTGAACGTCTCCAAAGCCCATGTCATCCGCAAGAATGAAGATGATATTTGGGCGGTCGTCGGCTCCTGCACTGAATACGTTGGCTCCCAGCAAAAAAATGATCGATAAGAAACGGACACGAAATCGATAGTCTGGCAAAAGCTCTTCTCCATGTTTTGCAGGCATTTCCCGCTGAATTCCGCATTGAATGCATCTCCGCCCCAGTAACAACGCGACAAGACGGCATTTGACGCCCGCGATTGTGATGGACCTTCCCCCGTCCGTCAAACAAGTGCTGCAGAGCAGCTTGGATTTCGGGAAGGTTTCGAGAAAAACCGTTCCGATGTCGCTCGCAACTTTTTTCTTAACCTCAAGTTGAGTTGAGGTACTAACCTGCCTCGCACTTTACGCAGCACCCCCGCATTCCTACTATCCGCTCGAACACGCCTTTAGAAGAGATACTGGTTGACGAATGTCTGTGCTGCTGCAATTGGTCAAAGGGGAAAAGAGTTACGGCGATCAGCTCCTGCTTGATGACGCTGAAGTGACTCTGTACGAGAACGTAAAAGTCGGTTTTGTCGGTCGAAACGGGGCTGGCAAATCGACTCTACTGCGCGTGCTGCTGGGGGATGAAGAACTCGACAGCGGTGAAGTCATTCGGAATCCGAACTTGAATGTCGGGTACCTGCGCCAGCATGATCCATTCCACGAGGGTGAATCGGCGCTCGATTTCCTAATGCGAGATTCCAATCAGCCAGACTGGAAGTGCGGAGCCGTCGCTGGTCAATTTGAACTCAAAGGCGCCTACCTGGAAGGACCGATTACAGCACTCTCCGGCGGGTGGCAAACGCGTGTGAAGTTGGCGGCGTTGCTGCTGCACGAACCGAACCTCTTGTTGCTCGACGAACCGACAAACTTCCTCGACTTGCGGACGCAGATTCTTCTCGAACATTTTCTTAGAGGTTTCAATCAGGCGTGCCTGATTGTTTCTCACGACCGCTCATTTCTCGGACAGACTTGCACTCATACGCTTGATCTCACGCGTGGCAAGCTGACGATGTATCCCGGTCAGATCGAGGAGTTCTTACAATATCAGGAAGAGCGTCGAGAGCACGATGTTCGCATCAATGCTGCGATTGAAACTAAGCAGAAGCAACTCAAACGTTTCATTGACAAGAACCGCGCCAACGCCAGCACGGCGAGTCAGGCAAAATCGAAAAGCAAACAGCTCGACCGTTTGCAAACTCTCGACATAGAAGCGGATGAAGCCATCGCACATATTCGGTGCCCCATCGTTGAACCGCGAAAGGGGCCTGCCGTTCGCTGTGAAGAAGTCGCCATCGGATACCCCAATCATCAAGTCGCCAGCGAAATTAACCTCGAAATCGAACATGGCGAACGAGCCGCCATCGTCGGAGACAACGGTCAGGGAAAAACGACACTGCTACGATCTTTCGTCGATTCTTTAGAGCCTCTCGCCGGAAAGGTGAAATGGGGTTTCGGTTGCAACGTTGGGCTGTACGCTCAGCATGCTTACACGTCTCTGCCGGAAAATCAGACTGTTCTTGAATATCTGACCTACGAAGCGAAACCTGGTACAACGACTCAGGAAATTCTCGCCGCCGCAGGTTCGATGCTCTTCCGTGGTGGGCACACGAAGAAGAAAATTTCGGTGCTCTCCGGAGGAGAACGCGCCCGACTCTGCATGGCAGGTCTCCTCCTCGGAACGTACAACATTCTCATCCTCGACGAACCTGGCAACCACCTTGATGTCGAAACGATTGAGTCGCTGACCGATGCGTTGCTCAATTACGAAGGCACCGTCATCTTTACGAGCCATGATCGACACTTTATGCAACGGTTAGCATCTTCAGTGATAGAAGTTCGTGATGGCAGAGTTCGCAACTACGGCGGCGACTACGAGTCGTACGTTTACGCTGTCAATAAAGAAATCGATGAAGGCGAGCGCGAGCGGAACACGAAGAGTAAATCCGCTCCGGAACAGATGCCGATGGTTGAGGCAAAAAAAACTCAACAGGACTGGAAGGAAGAACGCAAACTTCAGAAAGAAATCTCCAAGCTGGAGAAAACGATTGCCCGCCTGGACGACCAAAAGAAAGAACTCAGTGAGAAACTTGCGAATACTCCTGATCCAGGCGAAGCCCTCGACATTCACAACGAACTCACTTCCGTTCAAGCTTCTCTGACTCAAGCCGAGGATCGCTGGTGCGAACTGCAGGACTTTTAGACGGGCGTTGAAAATGAGCACTTCGTTCGCCGCACACTTTAAGTGTGCGGCAAAGCAATGCCTTCTCTAAAGCCACGTTTTCACAGGGTTTTGACCGAGCAAACTGCTCTAGCAGTAATTGCCGGTTTCCGCGTAGACTCCTCTCTTCCCCCTTCCCACCTCTTCATTTCTTTCATCTCACCAATTTCATGATTGATTCAACAACGCGTTGGAAAAGAGTTTGCGCGCCGGCAGTGATTACTCTGCTTCTGGGAAGTATGGGATGCATGTCGCCGCTGAATACTCGTTATCCGATGGCCGTTCATCGACCTGCTGAAATGGAGAGACGCGAAGCACAAGTCCATGACCCGTACCCTGATTCGAAGTTTGGACCAGATACCGGAGTTCGACCGTTGGGTTACAACGAACAACGCTCTGAGCCACAACGCGCCAAAGACCGATACTTCACTGCGGTTTTGAGAACGCAAAACGGCAATCCGAATTTCTCGCGACCAGCAGCACCGCTGTTCGCTCCGCAAACAATGATCCCGCAGAATCTTCAGCAGTACCCTCAAGCTGGTGGTTATCCTGCTCCAAACCAGGTTGTGGTCCCTCAACAACCGGGTGTCTATTCCCCACCGCCCCAACCTTACCGCTAAAATTACGGTCGCGTGATCACTCTCGGTCATGTAGGATGAGCCGTAGGGTCCGTTGTGCGGACCGTCGAAGAAGAGTCTGCTTTTGGTCCTCAGAGCAGGTCTTTCTGCTGCTTTAGGAATCAACATCTAACGAGATGCTGAGTTACGAAAAGACTTCACTCAGCCTACATGATCTTAGAATCTTGATGAAACTCCTTTTGGTGATTCCGACGCTGGATCGATCAGGGGCAGAGAAACAGTTCTGCCTGCTGGCGGCAGGTTTGTCGAAACAGGGCATCGATGTTGAAGTTGTTTCGCTCACGCGGGGCGGTCCGATGGAAGAGATGCTCGCCGCCGCAGATGTTCCTGTGACAATTTTAGGAAAACGGCGCCGCTTCGACTTCAACACCATTCGCAAACTGCGGCGTATCATCCAACAACACCGACCGGACGTTGTGCTCTCTTGTCTCTTTGCTGGCAACTCATACGTCCGTCTGGCAACACTCGGCATGAAGCAGCATCGACCGAAGATATTGATCTCTGAACGATGTGTCGATTCGTGGAAATCAGGCTGGCAGTTCTGGCTCGACCGCCGTTTAAGATCACAAACGGATTTGCTGATTGCAAACTCTGAGAGTGTTGCCACCTTCTATCGAGAGAGGGGATTTCCAGCCGAGAAGATTAGAGTGATCCCGAACGGCGTGATCACTCCAGAGCAGCCCGATTTCACGAAGACGGAATTCTGCCAGCAAATTGGAATCCCTGGCGACTCCAGATTGATTGCATTCATCGGTCGCCTCGCGCCACAAAAGCGATTGAAAGACCTCCTCTGGGCAACACAGATGCTCAGGCACTCGCGCCCAGACACGTTTTTCCTATTGATTGGAGATGGTCCACAACGTAGCGAGTTAGAACAATACGCCCACGAAACTGAAGCGGCAACGCATTCCCGGTTTCTCGGGCATCGCGACGATGCCGCCTCCCTGTTGCACCTCATCGATGTCTTCTGGTTGGGAAGCGAATTTGAAGGCATGTCGAACAGCCTGATGGAGGCAATGGCGTGCGGAAAGCCAGTCGTCGTCAGCGACATCCCTCCCAATCGAGAACTCGTCGAGTATGGTCAAGATGGCTGGATCTCCAACCTCGGCGACACCGCCGGCTTCACGCAATATACGAACAAACTACTTGAAGACTCTGACGCCGCTGAGAAAATGGGTCAGGCAGGACAGGAGAAAATGCAGCAGCAATTCTCTGTCGAAGCAATGGTCGAACGGTTTCGAAAGATTCTCGAAGAGGTTTGATAACGTTTAGCGAAACCGGGTGGCGACGTTACGCTGTCCATGAAAATTCCGCCGGATTCGCCGCTCCGGTTCACGCAATTGCTCGTCGCCATTCGCTTACCTGTTGGGATCGAAGGTGATTTTGATGTACACCCGGTCTTTCAGCTTTGGCTTTTCTTGTTCATTGTGTAGCGATAGCTGCATTTTATACCTACCGACGTTGCCCTCCATGATCGCCCATCGGCCAGCCTTGGAAATCTTATCAAGCACATATCGGTGGTCGCCGTCTACGATTCGCTTTTGTTGCTTTGTGCGCGTATTGTAGTTGCTATCCATGTCGAGCATTTTCGTGTAGTACGACCACGCTTGTTCGTAGGAATGATGTTCGCCGATGGCGGCTCCGAGCACGACGAGACCATCCTTGTGTTGCACCAAATCCCAGTCAATCTCGTTTCCAACAGCAGTCACTGCGGGGTTTGATGGAATACGCCAAGGAGTCTTCTTCGATGTCACTGCGGGGTTATATTGAATACGCCAAAGAGTCTTCTTCGATGAAAGATTGGGTTCGCCCCCATGGGCGGAAAGGCTGAACGCAATCAATCCCAGAGCAGAGAGCAACATAAATCGAAGTTTCATGTTTCTATCCTTGTCGAAGAACGCCTGCCGTAACCGGGCACGAACGGAAGACTCTAATTTCAGTTGCCGCGTGAATGAGTGCTCCGGTTCACGGCTTTGTTATGTTTCTAAGGTTTTGTACATGATGTGGGCATCGACGTATCCGAGTTCTGGATGCTTGAATGCTTCGGTAAGCGTGCCGACAATTTGGAAGCCCATCTTTTGCCACAGGCGGACTGCCCCGTCGTTGGTTGCCACTACAAGATTGTATTGCATAGCGCGAAATCCGTGGCGCACTGCTTCTTGCTGTGAATGCTCGCACATTTGAGACGCGACCCCGCGCAGCGTCGGCGACAATGTAGCCGCAATTGCAGACGTGCGATCCCTGCGATGGTTGGTTTGCTTTGATGTAATACGTACCAAGGATTGCACCGTTCTCTTTGTCCTCCGCGATATACGTCGCTTGCGGAGTGGCTATCCAAACATCGAACGCTTCATCCCGTGTGATGCCTGGCGAATATGGATAGGTGTCACCAGCGCGGAAGACGGGTGCGACAATCTGCCAAATGGCGTTCCAGTCGGCTTCATCGAATGGGCGAATCGTCAACATGAGGCGAGAAGTATTGCAACATAACTTGAATTAGACTGAATTAATTCCATATCACCCGTTAAGGGTAGAATTTGGAGTATTCTGTATAATCAGGGAGGAAATATTAAGAAAATTGCGGAAAAACTGTGATGCCACAGCAGGCTAGAGTGATTAACGATCAGCCGCAATAGCGGACGTTTGGCAGAGGAAACAGATTCTACAAAAACTCCTCCCAGCAGCACCGGGTCAGGTTGAGCGCCTTG
>JAJDEL010000714.1 GCA_029259835.1 Planctomicrobium sp.
CGGTGACGACTCTGTATTGATTCTTGGGACTGATTCTCGTCTCGATTTCGGAGCCTCTGCGGTTTTTGCCGGGGCAGGTTTTTGACCGCCTTGCCAGGCCCAGACTTTTTTTTGCCCGGACTGACTGGCGTCTGCCTGGAGTCCTTGCAATACCCCGCGAGCGCGTTTCGCATAAGGGGAATTCGGATATCGATTGATCACCAAATTGCAGTGCAACGCAACAGATTCTGGAACGTTTTTCCGTTGATAGAAAACCACCTGACTCCAAAGTCGGGCGACTTCTGCATCGTGAAGCTGGTCGATTTCTCCCTGAAGCATTTGCCGTTCTTGTTGAGTCAGGTCAGGGAAAATTTGGAGCATTGTCTGCTTGAGATCGCGGGCATTGTCGAGAGCTTTGCCGTCGTACTCCGGGCCTTCATAAGAGGCAAGCGTTACGTGCGAACCGAGAAGGTACGCATCCTTAAAGTGTGAACTGTCCGGGTACTGGTCTCGCAGAAGTTCGTAGAGCCGTTTCGCTTCGACGAAATTTCGAATCCGCAAATTATGATTCGCAGCCAGCATTAGAGCATCGTCTGCCAGCGGTCCCGTTGCATCGTGCAACCAGATCGAACGTAACGCCAAGAGACCGCGACCGTCGGCATCGTAGGCTGGGCGGGTTTTGTCTGTCAGGTTAGGAATGACCGGAGGTTTCCAGGATGATTTTTTTGGTGTCTCGGGAACATCAACACTCACACCTTTTTCTTCATGTGAGACAAGTTGAATTTCTGAACCTGGTTTCGTGTCGAGGTCGCTGGGAAAGTCAAGCCAGTATTGCGCGATCCGAAACATTTGTTTCGTCACACGATCCATGTGTCGCGTGGAAGGATAACGCAGCAGTAAATCGTCGTAGGAATCTTGTGCGCGTGTGTAGCGTTTTTGGGCGAACTGACTTTCACCCGCAAGGAAGATTGCGTCTTCCTCGACCGGATCGCCGAAATTGTTGTAGTTGTCTTTGCTGGCGTAATCTTCAACGCCCCAGAAATTTTTCACTCGCGTGCCGAAAGTTTCATATCGCTCGCGACGTTGGGTCACGAGCGCTTTAAACGCTTTTTCCGATTCCGCGTATCGTCCATCTTCGTAGAGTTCTCTGGCTCTTTGAAGCTGTTTGTTTGCGGCAGCCAGGTCTGCGTCGGAACCACCGTGGATATTGGGGTTTTGATTTGCCTGCGAAGTATTGCGCAACCGACGCTCCGTTGGCCCCATGATCTTCCCAATTGGGGAGCGGAATCGCGGTTCCGCTTGATCATCGGCCACGGCACGATTTGAAAACAACGACAGACTGCCGCACCCGGAGAACGAAACCGCTCCCACGAGAAGTGTCGATGCGACGAATCGTTGCCAATTTTTCAACGGTTTTGTGTTTTCAGTATTCATTACTCGCCCTCTTGTTTGCTGCAAGCACCAAACAGTCGGAAGGGGAGACGGATGGGAAGGGAACCGATTGAAGAACAGCTCTAGAAACGCCAATGCGTTCTAGAATCCCAGCAACTTCGTTGTCTTGGGACGTTTTCCCAAAATTGCCGAAATTACCGAGGTTAATAACTTGCGGATGTCCCGCCGCTGTTCTTGACTGATCGACAGTCGATCCAATGTGGCAGCATCACCTTCAATCAGTTTACGAATGACGGCAATAGCACCAGATTGAATCTCTGTCCTTTCATACTCCGGATGACCACATTGTGAACAGATCAATCCGGACTCAGAGACCCAAAATCGGCTCCGATCACCCAGAAATATCTGCGACTGGCAGATCGTGCAGGTCTCGAAATCAGGAAGCTGCCCGATTTCCCGTAACGTCAGCAGTTCAAATCGGAAGATTGCACAATATGGGGGGAGTTCTGAACTCAATACAGCGAGTGCCTCCACGGCAGCATCGTACAATTCCGGATGTGGGTCGTTTTCCTCGGTGAGCGAGTTGAGAAGTTCCGCAATATAGAACCCACCATAAAGATGTGTCAGGCTTTTCGGAGAAGGCTTAAAACGGCTAATGAGCTGCGCTTCAGTCAACAAGTCCAGACCTGATGACTTATGAATGAACACAACCTGGCATTCCGAAAGCAAATCGAGAGAGCCTTCGAACGCACTTTTGAGCCGCTTCGCCCCTTTCGCCAGAGACGAGATCTTCCCAAAGTCGCGCGTGAATAGCGTCAACACGCTGCTCGACTCACTAAAGTCGACCTGCCGAATCACAATCGCATCTGACTTTTCCGAAGACATCCGTGTTCGACCTGAAAACGACATTCTAGAAGTCAACGAGCCACCAAGGCCATTGATCCTTCCAAACTTCTTGACACTCCCTATCCGGTCCGGCAACATGCAGTGGAAGCATAGACAGAACTCTTTCGTCTTTCAAAGGCAGAAAATTTCTGGAGAAAAAGAAGTTATCACGTTTAGAAATTCACGATGGGAAACTACTTCTGTCATTTGGACAATTCTGATGCGGAAGGGTTCTCAATATCCAACGGCGGCACTTCTGTGTTTATCGCGGTCATGTGTTTGGCAGGGCACGAAATTGCAACGAATGATTGGCAAAAGGATTTGCTCACTTGGATCTCCACACACGATCTACATGTAATCGGCAACGGAAATACAGGTTTCGACATATCGGAATTGGGATGGCAGGCTGAACGATTTGATGAACAGAAACGATTTATGCTCCAGCTTACCGAGCGAGCCCGATTAAAAACGAATTGGGAAAAACTGCCATACGAACCACCAATGGATCGGGCGGTTTATGCTTTGGACAAATTCGACGCCTTGGTACATACGTTTGAACTTGAACATTGCCAGAACACAGAACTCCAATGGATGATCGAGCCAAAACGACCTTTGATCCGTTGCCCCATGCATGATATATTCTTTCATTCGCAAGGCTGTGTGATTTGCAATGACGAAATCGCAGGCTGACAATCGCGAGATAAAAAAACGATGCTCACGAAGCCGGACTTGCGTGTGCCCCCTGTACTCAATGATTACTGGTTCCGGCTCGCTGATCTTTGCCGTTATGTCCCAAACGAGGTCGCAAGATCGTTCCGAAATCCAGTGCTGGATTTTATGACACTTGAAGGAATTAGAAATGAAACAATTTGTACTACTTTGCGTCGCAGTGGTCGTCGCATACGCCGGTCTGACGTTCGCATTTGCTCAAGAGAAGGCGGCACCAGAGGCCATCACGCAGTATCGAGTAATGTCACTCGCCGACATGTTCAAAGATGATGAGGCCGCGATGAAGAAAGTAAAAGAAATGGTTGTCAACATATCCATAAATGGGCGACCTGCGAATGGAATTCGTCGAACTGATATGGATGCGGCAGATTATGAAAAGGTGCTGAATCAGATCTCCGACGATGGGTGGGAATTGGTTTCAGTAACGCCGGCAAACTACTGGGTATTCCAAAAGAAGCATTGAGTCTCAATGCGAACTCTCTGACTGCATAGCTGCGAATGTCGGGACAGAACAATGCGGTGCACGGGAATTGTGTATCAACCCGAATTTCCAAATCAAAACCGTCCGTCACAATCCCGTGACCGCCGGCGTTATGCCAATGAAAACCGAAAAGGAATACAGATTATGAGTGATGATCACCCAAACATTGCTCTCCTGAAGCGAGTTGACCCAGCAAATGTAGCCGAGACCATAGACGTCTTTGCGGAAGACGTCGTCTTTCATTACATCAACCCTCTGCCAGGACACAGGGATGGCCTTCTGAAATATGGTTCTGAGTTTTCGTGTCCTGGCAGACTCTTGCATTGTAACAGTCAACGATTCATCTCAGTTGCGGCGCTGTGCCGCACACCTGATTTTACAATGTGAGTTGTACAGTTAGGCCAGCCGACGATTCAAATCGTCGGTGTTGTCAGTCGGATTCTACATCGATGTACAGGGCCGGAGCAGATTCGAATCGGCGACTGCGATCGCAGCTAACATGGCGTAAGAGAAGCATCTCCGTTCTGGGAATGGGGCGTCAAGGGATCATCGGGAATAGACGAATTTTATCGATTTCGCCTAAATTGGTCGAAACTCATTCATCAGTTGTTGGTTGACAGTGGTATGAACGTCGTCTTTCACGGACACGACCACATGTTCATTAAGCAAGATGTGGATCGCGATGGCAATCTGTCGGCAGAGAAGATCGATGGTGCAGTCGACGCACTGATGAAGTTGGGCGAAAACAAAGACGTCAATGATTGTTGGTTAGACACACTCCACTCTCAGCAGACTCGACACATTAAAACGGAAGGTACCATGCTTAGACAAAGATTACTTGGAATGACACTCTGTGCATCCTGCTAATTGTCGACCACATCCTCAGCACAGCATGTTGCAGCTAATCGCACGCTTCGAGTCGGCGACACGATCAACGCCAACGTGTACGCGGACAACTCGTTCAAGCTGTACGTCAATGACGAGCTAAAAACGGGCGAGAGGGGCAGCAACGTGGAAATCGTGAGAGGGGAAACGGTGACGAACGCCGAAGAAATCGTTCTCGAGGCAATCATCGGTCACAAATTCAAACTCTCAATGATTAACCAGTATTCAACGAAATTATTAGGAAACAACTCATGCGTCGATTGATCTTGCTATCAATCCCGACATTCATCGTGGTAGCGACTGTTGCTTACCGGTGTGGGCTGCAAAATTCTCCGGTGTCGAATCGGCCAGACACTGGCCAAATTCAAGAAGCACTCATCGAGATCAATGAAATCGAACAATCGATCAAGTAAATCTACACGCGAATCGGATTTTATGAGAAACCGCTGACGTTGACTGACGAAGTGTTTCTGATTCAATCCTTAGAGTTTCTGGAGAGAATCGACGAACAGCAATTACTCTCTGGACGAACTGAATTTCAGGCGCATGCCGCATTGCAAAAAGGTCACATCAATTGGCTGATGGATCGGCACGATCTTGCTGAGTCTTCTTTTCGTACGTCGGTCGAGATGCTTCAGGCATTGAGTCAAAGTGATCCTAAGAATTGGACATTCCTAGCACTTTCCAATGTCTGCAACTCTCTGAGTTGTCTATTGGGGGAAACAGGCAACTTCTTCGAAGCTGCGGAGGTTGCTCGAATAGGAATTGATGCAGCGAAGGCCGCATCTAATGTCGACCCAGGCAACATGGACGCACTTTGGGTTCAGGCGATTGGATACCGTAACCTTTCAATTGCCGAGCAATCAATGGGGAACGAGGGGACTATCCCAGCTTCGCAGTCTGCAAGCTTGTTTTCGAAACTCTGCGAATTAACTTTACAGAGCCCCACGATTGAACAGCTACCTCTGCTTGAATGCACGGTCGATGCCTATCAAGTCCTGGCTTGGCTTTTTGCACAATCAAATGATCTCAACAAGGCTCGCGAGTTTAGCATTCGAAGTCTTCGCGAACTCGATCAACTGACGGAGTTTAGTGCGAAGATTTCGGAACGCGAAGGAAAAAGAGTCCCTTGGCTCAAATATCGCCAGGTTGAAAACCAGTTGAGAAAAAATATGAAACTCGGTCGTCACGACGACAAATTTGTGATTTCCCAGACTAATGCAATCGATCCCGAGAACTCACAATGGGTTTTGCTGAACAGACTGAGCGGAAGAGCATTGCATCCAGAACTCCTCGAGGAAGGAATGATCCCTGGAGAATTCCATGATCAAGACGCAATTGCCCTCGTGTGGCCAGAGGAACCATTCGCTAGAAAAACAGCGATTGAAGTCATTTCATCTCTCTATAAGCATGTGCAAATTGTGTTGCTGGTTCAAAACTCGTTGCTGGAGAGGCAGGCACAAAAGCATATGCGACGCGAACATATCCCCATGCGATCTGTCACGTTTGTTTCAGCGCCCACCGACACGCTCTGGTTGCGTGATTTCGGACCATTAGGAATTCTCACGGTAGATGGTCGTCGAATGTCTGTCGACGCGACTTATAACCTCATTGGAGGAAATCAAAGATTTCAAGACGACAATGTCCCTGTAATATTGGGACGAACTCTCGATATTCCGACACTGCAGACTCCGATAAACGTGGACTGGGGTGCAATGGCTTTCAATGGTTCAGGACTAGTCGTCGTCTCGCAAAGTGTGTTGGAGATGAATCGCCAAATTGGCTTTGACGAACACTATGTGACTAACACTCTGAAAAGACTTACGGGGGTAGAGGCTGTCGTTTATGTTGAGCCCTTGCAAGGTGAACCAACTGGACACGTTGATTGGTTCATGACATTTACTTCCTCAGACACACTCGTCATTGGTGAATACACGAGTGGCGACACGGCCAACGCAAAGCTTCTCGATCAGCATGCTCGAACACTCAATGGAGTTCCAACGAAAGTCGGACCATTGAAAGTCGTGCGAATTCCCATGCCTCCTCGAGGCGAAACCTGGTTCGGAGGGACATACACAAACGTCGTTTTTGCGAATGGCGTTCTACTTGTTCCCAGTTGGCCAAAGTCAGCACCGCAACATCTGGAGCAAGAAGCACTCGATGTTTACTCAAGACTTCTCCCAAAATGGAAAATCGTATCGATCGACTCCGACCAGTTGGGATTTCGTGAAGGTTCGCTGCACTGCATGACAATCAATATCCCAACATCAGCCGCGTCGAAACGACACAAGTCGAAAATCCAGACTGGAATTAAGTTACTCAAGGAACCCTCGTGATCAGACCAACGCAATTTGACATGCTCGATGAGGAATAGATGTTGCGTTGAATTGATCTATCTAACAGTTCAAGCAAAGCTCCATCTTGAGTGGCACAATGACCTCGTCCACCGTGCCGACCAGTTACCGTGATTTGGAAGTCAGACCAATCGACGATTTGAATCGTCGGTGTTGTCGGTCGGATGCTACACCGATGTGCAGTGCTGGGCACTAAATGGCATTTGCGTAAATCCACGCGGCGTTGTCGACCGGAGTCGGTTCTGGCGTCCCACTAAATTGACCCGGACAGGCCCAGCTTGCACTGAATTTCACTAGTATGCTCAGGTACGCGAGATATTTTTACAACAATTCCGCGACTCACGCCGCAGAGGTTAGGCCAACTGAGGGCGGTTGAGAGCGACAGAGTGGAGTTGCTTTAGGGCGTCTCTTACGCCCGTAAATTAAAATCGCATGCCTGTCCGCCTAACGCTGTTAAAGGGCAGACATCCCAGCAAGCGTACCATCGACTTTAAAAATTACTCGAATGTGCAATTCTCGCGAAATTCGTGTCGCAATCGACTTGATCTGCGCCTCTTACACACAAAGGACACGAAAATTGGAGCGGCATGAACGAACTGAGTGATGCAATACTCGTGGCACAAACTCGTGCTGGTGAGACGAGGGCTTTTGGCGAACTGGTGGCTCGGTACGAGAATACTGCGCGCGTCGTTGCGCTCCGGTACGCCGGTCACCATCACTCAGCAGAAGATACCGTGCAGCAGGCGTTTCTCACCGCATTCCAACAACTTGAAACGCTGCGCGATCCGCCGCGGTTTGGCCCGTGGCTAATGCGGATTGTGCAGCGTGAGGCACAACATCAACGATCGGTTCCGACAACAACAGAGTCGGATATCCCGCAACTGGTGCGAGACGACGGCGAACTCACCGACGATATGGAGCAAGCAGTTCAGCTTCTGGATCAGCTTCCCGAACATGAGCGAATTGTCATGACACTTCACTTTCTGGATGGTCATTCTACACCGGACATCGCGCGCATGATCGACAAACCGCTTGGCACCGTGACCAAGCAGCTTTCACGAGCAACGCAGCGAATTCAGGCACTCGCGCAACGACAGGAGCAAGAAACATGAACACTGACGAGAAATGGCGGAGGCAGTTCGAACAGCTCGCCCATACGCTCGAGGATCGCCCGCGATTGCGATCGCGTGTGATGGAGCAGATCGAGGAGCGATGTGAGCAGCAAACGCGTGTCGTCGAGCCGCGACGGCCAGCAAAGCTGATGCGACGTCATGTTGTACGTGCCGCGGCGGTGAGTCTTTCACTGGCGGCTGTGTTGCTGGCGGTATTCATTCTTCCCGGATTTTCGAAGTCCGCGTTCGCTCAGGTGCAGGCTGCACTGCGAAAGATTCAAACGGCGGTCATCACGCGGGAGTTCCCGGATCAACCGGGGGTCAACGTGCGGCTTCTGGTGTCGTCACGCCACGATCTGTATCGAATGGAATGGAACGATGGGGCCATCACCATTCAATCACGCGAGGGTCGTAACCTCACGCTGAATTCAAAAGAGAAGCTCGCCCAGATGACACCGGGAGCCGGTTTTGGACTTGAAGGTGAACGTCTGGCGCCAAGCGATTTCTTGGATGGGCTACAAAAAGTCAAAGCAGACGCGGTGCGAGTATTAGGAAAGAAGAAGTTTGGGGGACGGGAGCTGGACGGTTTTGAACTGCCGCCCGAACGAGGCATGCGGCGCCGAGTCTGGGTTGACCCCGATTCGCATCTTCCGGTGCGCGAAGAGATCACTCCCGCTGTTGCCAAACAACCGAATGACGACCCGCGAGTTGCCACCCTACGTCCGCCACGATCGACTGTTACCTATGAGTTCAATGTCGATCTGACCGATGAACTGTTTTCGTTGGACCCGCCTGTTGGCTACGTGTTGGTGGACGCCAGCGACTTCAAATGGCCGGGGCGTGAACTGCCGAAACTGCCAGACGACCTCGATGCTGCCAGTTATGTACTCATTCCAGGCCAAGGTATCGGTCTCGCACGTTTCGGGATGAGTAAACAGGAAGTCACCGCCGTGCTTGGCAAGCCCAATGAATTAAATTTGATTGGCGAACGAAGCGAGGAACGGAAAAACACGGAGGAGGAGATCGCGCGCAAGGCGAAGGAAGAGAATTGGGACAACTTTCGCGTGAACAGGGAGAGGAAACGAGTGATGAACCAGAGTCAATCGCTTGTTCGTACGAGCGAAGCGCTGATGTATCAGTCGCTGGGATTTCACGTCGTGGTACGTGATGACACTGGATTGGAAGAAATCATGTGTTGGCCGAAGAGTTCGGCGTTTCAACAATTCGTCGGCGCGACGGATCTCGGGGTCTCCATGAATAGTTCACCAGCCGACGTGAAAAGAGTATACGGAGAACCCACTGAGGCAGTCGAATCCGAAAACTCGCAGAGCCTGTACTACGGAAAACTGC
>JAJDEL010000715.1 GCA_029259835.1 Planctomicrobium sp.
ACCAACCACGCCAAGCGAACGTGTGGTAACTGCTATCCCCATATGGTCGTTCAGGAGCAGCACCCAACCACAAATCCCAATGCAGGTGCGGTGGCGGATCTTTTGGCTCTGGGCGTGGACCACCTTGCGGCCAGACTGGTCGGTTCGTGAAGATGTGCGCTTCTTTAATTCGGCCAATTGCTCCGCTGCGAAGAAGTCCGGCTGCGTGACGCAATCCGTTCGTTGCGGTTCCCTGGTTGCCCATCATTGTCTTCACGCCTTTTTCTTTGGCGATTTCGACGAGCCTACGTGCTTCCCAAACGGTATGGGTCAGAGGTTTCTGACAGAAGCAGGCTTTGCCCATCTTCATTGCCATCGCAGCGGCAGGAGCATGCGTGTGATCTGGAGTGGAGACGGTGACGGCATCAATTTTGTCACCCATTTTGTCGAGCATTAGACGGAAATCGTTGAAGCGTTCAGCTTCTTTGAATCCAGGTCGTGATCCAGTTTTCACAAGCGTTTTGTCGTCGACATCGCAGATGGCAACAACGTCCCCATGCTTTGCGGCATCAGCGGAGTCGCTACTGCCCTTGCCACCAACTCCGACGCACGCATACGTCACTCTCTCGTTCGCAGAGCGTTCCTGATTCTGGGCATAGACCTTCGGGCTACCGACATAAACAGCGGAAGCAATCGCAGCGCTGTTCTGTAAGAAGTCGCGGCGTGTTGATTTGTTTGGCATTCGTAATCCTCGCTCGTTTAGTTCGAATTCATAAACATCTGAAACACTAAACAGAACGCAAACTGCACGTTCTATGTGTCGTGAATTTTCTGACGCATTCCGCATCAATTCATGCTGACAGGTTAGCGAAGCAGCGACCGGATTTCACGTCAGGAGACGGATTCTGGCTGTTTCGTGAGGACCAGAGCCGCACGGATTGGTTTCAATTTTTGCTGCAACTGCTGTCGTAGCACCTGATTCAAGCTGACAATCTGATGAAATCAAACATACAAAGAACACGATGAGCACAAAGATGGCAGAAGAGCTGGAGGCAGTAGCTAAGAGTTCATCTCCGTGGAATATTGCTTGCAGAACGCCTCACCTCTGTTTGCACTGGTGACCACACTTTCCCCTGCCTCTGGATCCCTAGCCCCTTGACCAAGCGGCTCTCATGGTGCTTCTTCTTTGATAAAAACAATCAGGCCGCGATCATTTTCAACGACCAGCTTGGACCAGCAATTTCTGCTGGTACTCGCGAAAAGTCATCCACTGAATTTTGTTTGATTGCAATGTTCGCTCCCAGTGGCTGATCAGTCGGCGATCATTGGACTGAAATTTATCGGCATAACGATGTTCAGCCCGGAACTTGACAGGTGGATCGAGGTGCAAAGTCAGGTCGACCACGACTGGCAGTAGTTTGCGAGTTCGTAAAGTCTCGTTCAGTTTCAATCGAGACTGCGGTAACGAAGCGTGTGAGTGGAGGACATAATTGAGGCGTTTCGCCCAATCGGCGTATTCAAGGTAGCGATTTACGACGCTGTCTGCTTCAACGGCCTGACCGACAACACTGTACTCCAGTTCGGTTCCACTGAGTGTCAACCGCGAGTTGGCAGCGTCAAACGTTTCTTCAAACTCTGGGGTGAGTTGAAATCGAACCGCAGCTGCCATACGAGCTGAACTAGGCTGCGGGTCAGCGGTCAGTTCGTCAATGTACTCGACAGCTTCGATTTGCGCTGATTCCAGAAAGTGATTGATTTCCGTAAATGAGACCTCGGTGGCCGCGAAATTCTTCCCTAGAATGATGAAGCGATTGTGAATCGGCTCAAAAATCACGACTTCTCCAACTTGCTCGATGTAGTCGTAGACTCTCCCTCCATGAAACAGAGTTAGGCTATGCGAAAGGGGTTGCGAATCTTGCGGATTTGAAACGTCAGACACCTTCGTAATCACGCGCAAGCTCTGAGCCATCGCTTCTTGCTGCCCTAAGCCAAGGACACAAATACAAACCAGAATTGAAGCTGGAGCGAACGAGAGTAAACTGCGCAACATCAGAACGACCTCCTGTCGTAAATTGAAGCTGGAGAAAAAGAAGTCTGGAGAGAATAGGTAGGAAGTGTGGGATGATTTTTGAGGGGGCGTGGAGACTACCCGGAACGCTTGATTCAATACAAGATGAGTTCCGTTGCTCGTCGCGAGACTCGCCTGATTTCAGGAGAGGTGATCCGGCCCGCGAAGCATGCTATCCTCTGTTGAAATTTCTTGACGAAACGATTTGAACCGTGAATACCGCCACACCAACCGCTGATTCGACATCATCACAGATGCTGCATGTGATGGCGAAGCCGATTGGGCCAATCTGCAATCTTGATTGTGAATACTGCTATTACCTTCACAAAGAAGATCTTTATCCAAAGACGAAAAGCTGGCGGATGGAGCCGGAGACGCTTGAAACTTACATCAAGCAGTACATCGAGGCGCAGCCAGAAGGGTCCGAGGAAGTCACTTTTGCGTGGCAGGGAGGCGAACCGACTTTGTTGGGTCTCGACTTCTTTAAACGGATCGTCGAACTCGAAAAGAAGTTCTCACGCCCGGGCCAGAAAATCGCGAACGCATTGCAAACCAATGGTGTGCTACTGGATGATGAATGGGCGGAGTTTTTCAAGACGGAAAGATTTTTGATCGGTCTTTCCATCGATGGACCTGCGGAACTTCATGACCGTTACCGTTTCGACAAAAAAGGAAACGGGTCGTTCCAGGCAGTCATGCAAGCGCTGCAACTTCTCAAACGACACAGCGTTGAATTCAATACGCTCGTCGTCGTCAATAACGAAAACAGTTTGCACGGGCGGCGCGTCTACACATACCTTCGGGACAACGGTGTAGAGTTCATCCAGTTCATTCCCATTGTCGAACGGCGCGGAGTTGGGGTTCACCCTGAAGGTGAATTGACACAATTAGGACAAACACACCAGTGGGACCATCTCGTCAGTTCTCGCAGTGTTGTCCCTGAGCAGTACGGTCGATTTCTCTGCGAGGTGTTCGACGAATGGGTGAAGCGCGATGTTGGCAAGGTGTTCGTGCAGATTTTCGATCAGGCACTTGCGGCCTGGATGGGTCTGGAACCGAGCCTGTGCGTGTTTCGTAAACAGTGCGGGCGGGCGCTCGCGATTGAACACAACGGCGATTTGTACTCATGTGATCATTACGTTGAACCAGACTACAAGCTCGGCAACATTCACGAACTTCCGATCATCGAACTCGCAAACTCACAACGACAACAAGAATTTGGGATCGCCAAAGAATCGACTCTTCCGCAGTATTGTCTCGATTGTGAAGTCCGCTTTGTGTGCAATGGAGAATGCCCGAAGAACCGCTTTATCACAACTCCCGATGGAGATGAGGGATTGAATTACCTCTGCGAAGGCTACCGCATGTTCTTCAATCATATCGACCCGTTGATGAAACAAATGGCGGTCGAACTGAAGGCCCGGCGTCCCGCTGCCAACGTCATGCAACAGTTCCGCAAAAACAAACCAGCCGCCGAGCCAACACTCAAGCGAAACATAAAGAGGGCTCCTTTGAATACCGTTGGGAGAAACGATCCTTGTCCGTGCGGA
>JAJDEL010000716.1 GCA_029259835.1 Planctomicrobium sp.
CGACGCTTTCCTGAGTATGAGTATGCTCACCTCGAATGCGAATGTTGATTTGTCCGATATAGCGAGGGATGTCTTCATCGATCTGATAGGTTAGATCGACGATGCCAGGTTCGTCTTCCCGGAAATGAGGCGTCGGCTCCACTTTCGCAAAGACGTGACCAATGTCGTCGTATTGATCCTTCATCGCAGTGACATCTTTACGAAGGAATCGAGAGTTGAAATACTCGCCCGGTTCCATCTCAAGTTCATTGAGTAGAGCATCTTTTTGAATCACACCATTGCCAATGACTTCAATATTCCCGACCTGATACCGCTCACCTTCTTCAACCGTGAAGTTGACAATCACCTTTCCATCGGTTTCCGAAATCAACTCTTCGACTTCAACTTCAATGTCGAAAAATCCAAGCCCTAGGTAATACTGCTTTAAGGCAAAAACATCATTGCGAACGATGTCGGGATCGTAATCTCCACCAATCCACCCCATCCCAATATTATCGACCGGGACTTTTGTAGATATTTTTGTCGCTAAGACACGCCTAGTTTCGAATTCGTTTCCGATAAAATTGACGTCACGAACTTTCACCTTTGGACCTTCTTCGATCACAAAGACAACATCACGATCACTTCTCTGACTCCCTTTCTGCAAAGTCACTTTTGCAAATCGGTAGCCTTTTTCTTGATACAGTGATTTGATTCGAGCAACCGATTCGCGGTTCGCTGCAACATCGAATCCGTGTCCAGGCGTTAAACCGGTGTGTGCCTGTAGTTCGCCCGTTTTAATTTTTTTGTTTCCAATGAAATCAACGTTGCGCAAGATCGGTCGTTCTGTCACCTGAAAGACAAGAACCGGTCCGTTTTTTGTTTTTCGGTAAAATGGTTTCACAGACAGGAACCAGCGGGTTCCCAACAATCGCGTAACGTCTTGCTGAATCTGATGCGAAGAAGGAGGTCGACCCTCGCGGGTTTCGATTCTTCTCATAATCGCATTGGTTTGAATCGTTCTGTTTCCCTCAATCTCAATGCCTGAGAGATCTTCGTTCAGAATCGTTTCCACATTGAATTCGACTTGCTGGATTGGCTCTTTTGCTTTTGCAGCAGGTTGGGCAGGTTGACTCGCCAAGGCGCGTGTGATTCCAGGAAGGGAATTCTCTTGCGGAGTCGCCGTTTCGACAGCGGCGGTTTTCACGAACGCCGGATCTACGATGACACGTTTTTGGGGAGGAGGCGAAGTAGCAGGACCGGCTGTTGGAAACGGTCTTTGCGCCAGCAATGACGAAACGGACGTTCCGAGGATGCAAAGCACGAGCGCATTCGTTTTCAAAAAACGTCGCAAGTTGGGCTTCAATGCCCGTCGACGAGTGTCGGCGTTGACACTTTTCATCGAATTTGCTTTCGGTTCGATTCCGTTAACCCGATATCGCTCGACTGTGGCTGCCTAGCTCTTTTGATATGGGTTATCGGGACGACAATCGCTTCCTGCGAGTTGACGTAACAAGGGAATTTTGGGAGGTGATTTGATGTGAATCACGTTCCGAACGAACGAGACCACAGGGATACCGTTTCGCTCCACGCGGAACGAAACAGTTGAGGGGAATTTATTGGGGATTTGGTGCCGATCTCATGGATGGAGAACGACAATGCTCTATTCAAACCGTCTCTTAATTCAATTTTGAATCTACGGCAATATGAATTCTGAGTAGCGGCGGGGCTTTAAGGCTTCGACAGATCAGCCGGCTTCGATCTCAATCTTCAGAATGGCTGATCCGCAGGAAAACGTCGATGTCGTCCTCGATCTGACGGTAAAACCAGAACGCCGCTAAGAACGCCGCTGCTCCACCAAAACAGAGGGCGAGTGCCAGCCAGCGCAGTTCAGGAGAAACAATGTCCAGTGCTGCTCTTGAAAGCAATGGAATACAGACTGCTGCGATCAAATAGAGCCTGAGGTAGAATTTCAATTTTTGCAATTCTTGCCGATCTTCTCTCTCTCCAACTCCCAATTGCAACAAGGCAGGATAGAGAACTTGCACAGAATACCAGGTGATTCCGAAGAAAGGATACGCGGTAGAAATCAGACCGAAGAGAACCAGGGACCCGAAAATGTGAGTATACGTTGCGAGTGAGACGTTTATTCCGATGAGTTGAAACGCCACCGGATAGGCGATCCCTGCGACAATCCAGAGCAGCAGGCAAATAATGGCACAACGGTGTCCCAGCATTAATGTCGACTCGCGAATCTGGGTGGACTCACTTGCCTGATCGGGGCGCTGGATTGCCCGTTTCACTTGTAATGAGAGCCAGACCACCATACCAACTCCAATCGGAAATGCGATGCCGTTGATCGCTGCGAGGAGGATCTCAAATGTTTGCCCAGGCGCCATTTTTTCGAAAATTTCTGTCTGGTTGTAAAAGAAATTCCCGACGGCGGAAATTGCATTCGGCACGAGATTGAGTAACAAGACTGCCAGAACAATGCAGCAGCGTCCTTTCGCACGCCAACTCTGGGCAGGTGGGTCGATCAATTCTCTGGCTTTGGGTTCGAGGCATATTTCGAGTTGTTCGATCAACTCATCCGCATTCTGCCAACGGTCATTACGATTGTTGGCGAGAGATTTCGACAAAACTCGAATCAATGAATCCTGGAATTGTTCACGCGCGAACTCCACTTTCTCCTCTGAAAGACCTTCGCGCCTCGTTTGCAGCATTTCCTCAATTGCCGCAGAGGGAAGTCCCGCGCCAAGGGAATCATCAAAGGGCCTGCTACCAGTCAGTAATTCCCACAGCAGGACTCCCAACGAATAAAGATCAGAGCGACCGTCCAGATCTTCTGGTTGCGTCGAGTACTGGGGGATGCACGCTTCAAGCTGTTCAGGAGACATATATGCGAGGCTGCCGCCGAAATAGGCGGTGGGATTGGCTCCTTCGACAGACGAACTGAAACTGATATTGAAGTCCGCAAGTTTCGGAACCCCTTCTGCACTCAGCAGAACATTCGCTGGCTTCAAATCCCGATGCAGAACTCCTTGCTCAGTCGCGTATCCCAAAGCTTTCGCGATGCGAATCCCTATCCAGGCCACAATTTCGGGCCACGACTTCTCGGCGAGTTCTTTCCGCAAACTCGAATCAGTCGGAGAAATTTCTCCTTTTGCTTCGAGCGTTTGATCCAACACTTCCAGCAGCAGTTCTCCGTCCCGAAGATCAATCGGGGTATAACGCACGCGCTTCGTGACAGACTCCAAAGTTCCACCGGGAAGGTACTGCATATACAGCAGTCGCGAAGGTGGCGAGTCAACAATCCGCTGGTCATGCACACGCACAATATAATCATGATCGAGCTGTGCCAGCGTTTGTGGTTCGTTGCCATGGTCCGCAGAGATCTTTACAGCAACCAGACGCTGCATCGAAATCTGCCTCGCCAGAAAAACCTTTGCAAAGGCTCCTTGCCCGAGAGGCATCAGCAGGTCAAAGTCGTCGATCACCTGCCCGGCTTCGATCTCCATGATCGTGGAAAGGCTCTCCTGGGATTTGATGACGGTTTCGCCCGTCAGGGAGGCCTGATTGACAAACTGCTTGAGCGCGTCTGCCTGATGCGGATAGGTTTCGAGATATTCTCCGAGTGTGACCGAGGTTTCAACAGCTTGGCGGCAAAAGTATTCTTCGTAGATCAACTCGACCGGAAGAGCCTCTTTCTGTAACTCTTCGAACTCTTCGCAGTATTCTGAAAGACGCTTCGGCAGCGCGTATTCCCGCCACCGCAATTCGAGATCGACTTTGATCAGTTCAATCAGCAGTTCGCAGCGAACCGAAGCATCTGGACAGAGAAACTCCTCGATATCTGGCGGCCCGATTTCGTCGGCACACTCCCAGGCATCCATGAACCGCTCAATCTCATCCGTCATCCGTTGATCATTCGAATCACCGGACCCAGACCAAGTTTCACTTGTATGTGAAGAAGAATCAGACATCGAGAAAACATATCACAAAAATGTATGAACGGCTGTATTATAACCTCCGAGCGTTGAATGTATCTCCCTGTTTGATGTCGCCTGATTCGAATCCTTTGCGGAACCAGCGTGAGCGCTGTGCTGATGTCCCGTGCGTGAACGACTCTTCGACAACGTACCCGCGCGACCGTTTTTGCAATGTGTCGTCACCAATCGCCGAAGCAGCGTTCAGACCTTCCTCGATATCACCAGCTTCCAGAAGATGCACCATTCGCTCCGCATGATGTGCCCAGACACCTGCGTAAAAGTCGGCTTGTAACTCCAGCCGCACCTGAAGCAAGTTGTACTCCGACTCACTCAGTTTGCTTCGTTGCCTGTGGACCATGCCTGTGACGCCGAGCAAATTTTGAATGTGGTGTCCGACTTCATGGGCAATGACATAGGCTTGTGCGAAATCGCCCGGTGCATCGAGTTGTCGTTCCAGTTGGTCGAAGAACCCAAGATCGATGTAAACTTTTTCATCACCAGGACAATAAAACGGACCAACGGCGGCGCTGTTCAATCCGCACGCAGATTGAACTTCATCACGAAAGATGACCAGTTTCGGCTCGCGATAGCGAACTTTCGTACCTCGAAAGATTTCATTCCAGACGTCTTCCGTATCAGCCAGAATCGTCGCAACGAAATCTCGCATCTCCTGTTCTTGTGGACTGACATTTCCAGAACCAGTATCAACAGGATTCCCAACCTGTTGCCCAGGAGCCTGTTTGGGAAGTTGCTGCGCGACCTGTATGACTTTCCCTAAATCTCCTCCAGAAACAATAAAGACAATGATCAGAATGGCAATCGACATCCCGCCGCCGAATGCGGCTTTCTTCGGGCGGGTGAAGCGGCGATCTTCAACATTGCTGCTCTGACGGCGACCTTTCCACGAAACCACGGCACATTCCTTCTCTAAAAGATTCATCTTAAAGAAGGAATCTACCATGAATGTGGTCATCACAACAAATGACACGTTGTCACGAGCGATGAAGAAATGGAATTGCGTGGCGTCGAGTTAGTCACTTTTGGCATCTTGCCCAAGTGCCCAGACTGGGCCCTGACCTGCCAATGAAGATGTAATGTAGGATGCCAGCCGAACTTCAGCGGCAGGGACGTGTCGATAGAACTGTTCCGCAAATCGGGGAGGTGTATTCGAGTTGCGCAGTGACTCGCAATAGTCGACCAAGAGCGCGCGTCCGTCGGGGCAGTCATGTACCAGATAGTGAATCCAGGCCCAGGATTCACGATAATCCGCGCGCTGCATTTGCGAAACAGAATCAATTTTTTCCAGTCGCTGCAAGTCAGGTCGCCATCCGTTCGAAATCGCAATCGCCAGCTTCGGGGAATGTTCAGGGTGCCGACGTTCATCATCGAGCGTGCGAGTTTCAAAGTACTCGGCGACACCTTCATCGAGCCATAGCGGAACTGTTTGTAATGACGCGTGCAGAACCCCGTGAGTATATTCGTGCCGCAGATCCTCTAACATACTTGGCCCCCAATGCGCGAACACTGCCAACTCTGTTGGTGACCCGATGAAAAACGCCCGTCTTGGTGGAAGATTCGGATGCTGTTTCTTCATGTATTCCGCGTAACGATCTTCATCTTTGAAGAGATGCACAATGACCGGTCGATCCGCAGGCGGGAGCTCGAGCAGTTCCACGATCTCCTCGCGCAGTTTCGTCAATTCTTCGAACAGCGGATCGTCCTTCGTGATTTTCACATCAGATCGAACCAGCAACTCATCGGTTTTGACTTTATACCGTTTCGGCAACCCAGTCACATCGCGCCGAGAAAACAAACAGCCGGAGAACAACAGCGGAATGAGGAAACTTAGAAGCAGTATGGGAGCAGAAAGGCGGTGTGTAGACATTCCATGAATAAGCGTGTGCGCTGCGAGCGATTTGTGATGCTCATCTGCCATGTTTTTTTGTCTGGGGGCTAGTGGTGTTCTCAACTTTAGCCGGACACTTAAAGTGTCCAGCAAAACTGCTCTCAATACCGAACGCTTCTTACACCGTCATTTCCGGGCGGTGCGTTGGGAGCCAGACCGGTTCGACATCTTCGTTTTCAAAGAGGTGAGCGAGGTGCAAATGGCACGTAAACAGCATGATCTGTTGCCCATTGTCCGCGACTTTCAGTAACGTTTCCACGGCCGCTTCAGTCCGCACCTGATCGAAGTTGACGGTCACATCGTCAAGGATCATTGGCAGTTCAACTCCCCGGGTTCCGAAATCACGAATCATCGCCAATCGCAGAGCAAGAAACACCTGCTCTCGTGTTCCACTGCTGAGTTGCTCGACGCGGAGAGATTGCTCTGCATCGTCGTCGACAAACAAAACCCGTTCTCCGAGTGGAGTCCAGACGTTGCAGTACTTGCCGCAGGTCAACTGGTTCAAATACTCCGACGCAGCCTGCAATGTTTCCGGCTGGCGTTCGCGTTCGATGCGTTCTCGCAGCTTCCCAACAACACTGTCTGCAACTTTGTGTGCGAAGAGTGATTCACTCGCTACCCGCAAGGCGTCGGCAACCTGCTCCCGATCAAATCTCAATGATGCAACACTGCGATCTTTTTCAATGTCGACAACCTCTTGTTTCAACTTACCGATCTTCTGATACTCGACCTGCAACGCTTCGTCAATCTCCTGCAACTCTGTGCGAATGCTGGCGATCTGTTGGCGGTTGGATTGCTCTTCATATTCGATGAGCATCTCTTCAGTAATGACGAGTTCAGAATCGATGCCGATAATCTTGTCTAGATTCTGTTGTGCTTCATCACATTGAGCCTGAAGGGTTTTCCGCTCATCAATCGCTGCCAGTTTCGCAGCAATTTCACCACGGTCTGCGACACCTAATTGAGAAAGCAGGGATCCCCGCTGCTGACGCATGCGATCAATTTTATCGACCAGTCGCGACGCTTCGCGACGTTTTTCTTTCGCCGTTTCACGTAACTGAGTCCGTTCGCGACGTCGTTCGCCGAGAAGTTGAAGTTCTCGATTCCATTCTGCGAGCAGTTGATAAGGATCGCGAACGGCAATTCCGCGACCTTCGATCTTGTTCGAAAGTTGTTGCACTTTTTCGAGGAAGGTTTCGAGTTGCCGTTCCTGTTGTTCTTCGGATTGATGAGTCCGGTTCCAGTTATCGAGAGCAGACTTTGCGTTCGCAATCTGCTGACATTGGGCAACCGCTTCGCCGACGTTAAAAGTCTCTGAAAGTCCAAAGCGGCGTAACGCATTTGTCCAATCAGACCTCGTCCGGCTGACTCGCTTTTGGTACTCCTGAAGATTCGAACGCATTTCACTCATACTACGACGCAGTTCTTCGAGACGCTGTAAATCGTCGCTTCGATTCGACAGATCGTGCAGTTGCTGCCGTAGTTTGACCAGCGTTTCTTCGACGTCAGGGACATCGTCACGTTCGGTGATGAGCGTCGGAGGTGCAGTGCGTTGTGGATTCAGAAGGTGACGGCTCTTAATTTTATGAATCTGTGCATCGACGCGTGCGAGTTCTCTTTCGATCCGCTCGCGATTTTCATCCGAGCCAGAAAACCGAACTTTCAGTCGCGAGAAATGCTGCTTCATCGTCCAGCAAAGCCCCAGAGATCCAAGTCCCAGAAGCGCGTAACACGCCCCAATGATCGCTGCATGTGCTCCGCCAGCAACCACACCGTGCATGGCACCATAAGTGCCCCAGAGAAACAAAACGCCTCCTGGTATCGCAAAGAACCAAAGGACGTAATAAAAGAACGGTGGCAGTTCCTGTTCAACGGCTTCTGCACCCTGCATTTCTGGAAGCAGTTTTGTTGTCTTCTCTAAGTGTTCCTTTCGAATTCTCAAGCCACGCAGGTTTTCGAGTTCATCAATTTTCTGATTGAGATCGTCGCGAACCTTGTCGACCGATTCGTCTCCAAACTCCCTGTATTGCTGCTCAAGTTGCTTAAGTTCCTCAGATTTCTGTTTGTATTTCCGGGCGCCGTTGGACCGAGATCGATCTGACTCATGATAGGCGTCGCCAACTTGGAGTAATTCATGAATTTTTGTTGGTGAAACGTCCGTTGCTTGCAGCCGTTGAACGTTCCACCGCCCATCGAAATTTGCCAGCAATCTCTGAATTTCTTGATCGCGAGGGTCAGGTCCACTCTTTTGACGACCTTGCAGGCGTTGTTCAATTGCCTGCATTTCTCGTGACTGTTCGTTCAGATTCTGAACAGCACACGTTTCTTCTTCAAGTTCTGGGCGTAGCTTGATTTCTTCTGACTGTGCCTGAAGTCGCTTCGCCTCTTCGATTAAATGCTGTCTTTGAGAGTCGACTTCGGAGAGTTCCAGTTCCATATCATCGAAGCGGTTGAGAAGCTCGATGTCGAGATTCGTCGTCGGCAGGCGGTCGAGTTTCTGATGGATTTCGCGATGATTCGCCCACGGTTCCCAGACCTGATTCAGAAACTGGTAGCCTCTCAAATCCTGCTGGAGATTCGACTGTCGCCGCCGGAGTTCGCTGGCACTGACATCGTATTTTTGGATTTGATCGTTCAATCGCGTGTGTCGCTGCGCAGGCTGTCCAATTCGTTCCAGTTCGCGATCCAGTTCCGCAAGTTGTTGAATTAAAGAGAAAATTTCCCCTTTGCGATGATCATCATCGACCAGGAATTGCTCACCTTTAGAAAACGCATTTTGGGCGCGCACGATCTGCTCGCCTTCGCGTCCCAGCGAAAGACCGTAAATTTGTGCGGCGACTTCGTCACCACTTAACGTTGCAAGTTGTTGCAGTTCGGACAATCCGATCGCAAAGACATCTTTGAAAAGCGATTCGCTCGCACTGCCCAGCAATTTTTGCACAAGTGAATCGTTCTGGCTGACTCGTTGTCCGTTGATTTCCAAAACGCCGCGCGTTCCATTTTCGGAAACGCGACGAATACGGTATCCCTGTCCTTGATGAGAAACCTTCAAAGTTCCTGAACAGATCACGCGTTCTTGTCGGCGACTGGCATCAAGTTCGTCACTGGGCTGATAGCCGTACAGCACCCCTCGGATAAATCGCATCAATGTCGATTTTCCGGCTTCGTTCGGACCGTATAGAACGGAGACCCCACGATCATGAAAGGGGAACGTGACATCCTTCCAGATCCCGAACTGATCAATCTCTAGTTCATGTATTCTCATAAGGTCTGCTCAGGCAGTTTGTCGCATGTGTAAAAGTTTGCCGAACACTTAAAGTGTTCGGCTAAAGTCGCTCTCTTCTCAGTCCAGCCAATGTCCGGCGATTGCTTCGCTCTGTCTCGCAATCGTACGTTTCGAAGCTTGGGCAATTGCCGCCTGAACCGGTTTGGAGGCAGCACGTTGAATCCAGTCTGTCTCTAAAAGTTCGCGTCGTACCTGTTCAATGATCCGGCTGCCTTCGGCTTCCAGAATCTCTTCAAAGTTCAGCAGTAGCCCTGTCGCTTCCTTGTGACTTTCCGGCGCGAGGAGTTGCTTTGTCATTCGTTCCAGGCGATGAATCCGACGAACTTCGGTTTCGCCATCGAGTTCGGCTTCGAGCAGTTCCCACATTTCTCGTTCAGAGTCGCGCTCGCGAAGGGAATCGAAAACTTTACCTTCCCCTTTGATCCGCCAATTCATAATCCAGAGTTGTTCGTCGTTGTCCGCGACACGATCCATGACCATCAACGCCATGCGTTCGACGAGGTCATTCCAGTTTGTGTGCCGTTCAATTTGAAGAGTGATGTCTTCCCAGCGAATGGGTGCGATCGCGACATCGTCGATGCGTGCTTCGCCGTTCTCGCCGACGTCAACCACACTGCATCCGCACGAACCTGACACCGCTTTCGAAAGCGACTGCGCCGGTCCCGGGTCATGGACCAGACTACCGCGAACACGAGCCGTTAACGGAATTCCTTCTCCACACGCAATGAATTCAATCCCACGATCAATCGCTGTTTTTGCAAGCGATGTTGCGCTTGAGGAGACACCCGGCTGATCAAGAGCGACTGGCTGACCGTCCTCCCAGCGAACCGGAGTCCCGGCAGGAAGCAAACCGATATGAAACGTACCTGACTTTTCATTGAAAACCGCCGGACCAGAGCCGTTCCAATTGGCTTCATCTGTTTCCGGTGTCGCGATCATGACGAGCGTTGCAAGGACAGAACCGTCCCGCACAATCGCCAACGGCTCCTGCCGCTCGTCGTCACTGATCAAAGTAACATTCGACGGCAATCGCACCCAACGTTTCCACGCAGAAACGGGATCCAGATTGCCTGGAACGACGAAAACATCGATGTGATGAGTGTCCAGTTTTTCAAATCCGCGTTCCAGAGCAATACGTGAACGCAAACTTTCTGTGCGATGGTCGAAGCTATTTCCGGTGAGCAACAGGAAGTCAACTTCCGCAGAAAGGCAGGTTTCGACAACACCTTCCCACGCCAGAATTGTCGCCTGTTCGGCAAGTTCACGGTCAGCCCCGGACAGCGGTCCGGTCCCCACCAACGGCTCGTCGAGCCGTAAATTTGTGCCATGCACAAAACGAAATCCGTGCCGAGACATTCAGGAATCCCTCCCAGTCAGTATGCAATCTCAATATCAGTCGCCCGCCGAACCCGATTAGTCTACTCCGCTAACCATTTTCCGCAAAGCCCATTTTGTAATTGGTGCAAAGCAGGATGTTTAGGTTAAGTGAGAATGGAACCGGCATTGCCTGCCTGCTGTTTCCCATAATCGTGAATACAAGAAGGGCAGAATTGATTCACAACAGAGTGGATAGCCCCACAATGAGGGCATTTCTTGTTCTTTCGAGCGGCCTTCAGTTCCGCCATGATTCGCACTTCATCCTCCCACATCGCTCGCGCCTCCTTCGTCCGTGGTAAAATGAGGCCTACCAGAATCGCAAAGGGGCCGAAGATTGCTCCAAGAATGATTCCGAGTGTTGGAGAATACCCTTTTTTTGCAGCAATTAATCCACCTGATAATCCGAAGACTACCCACAAAAAAACGCGGAATAACACAACGCTGATGACCGCTTCAGGATAAGTCATGTGAAAATTCCGCAAGAGGAGTTCAGGATTAACAACTTCAAACTGACTCGCATAATAGCACCGTTTTTCCAGCAAGATCAACGCCATCGCTGAATTGATGGGCAACTCGGAACGACTCTGATACACTCCTCAATCCAGTTCATTTCAGAGGAAGGCGCAATGATTCATCGATTTGCTTATGCTTGGGGAGTTCTTGGTTTCGTAGCCATTTTCGGGTGTGGAGGAAATGCAACCCCCGATCCAGAGACATCACATGTCGAGCCTGCGAGCCCGTCGGATTCAGCGGGAACTCTACCGCCAGTATCAAAAGTTGAAGACCCAGCAGCGGATGTTTCTTCCCCAATGCAGCAGCCGATTTCGATTCCTACTATCTCGCTGAGCGGTTCCTCCAAGCCTCAAGATGTGAAGACAAGCGATCCGGCAACAGCCACAGCGTCGACCTCAGCGGATGAAAATCGTCGCTTGCTACTCGAGGTGATGAAGCCTGTGCAAATCATGCTGGGAAGCTGGAAAGGGACAACACAGAAGCAAATTGGTGATTTCAAGGCTCTCGACGAACCAGCCTGGGTTTGGGATTTCCAGACCAATCGAGACCAGCCGGCGATGGTGATGACCTCTGCGAAGAGCCCGTACTTCCGTGATGCGCGTCTTACGTATATCACAGACGAGAAACTGTTCACGCTCATAGCAACAGACCCGGAAGGCAAAGTTCGCGAGTTTGAAGGGACGTTTTCAAAGCCGGTCGAAGAGTTTCAAGGCGACGACCAGAAGATGCACGTGAAATATCAACTGCAACTTCGACAGACCAATGGAGAATCCGCCCGCGATACCTGGCAGGTGACATTCAATCAACAGGAAAATCACCGCTATCTTGTCGAACTTGCCCGGAAATCTGGTTCGAACTTCCTGCGGTTCGACACGATCGCCACACAACGGCAAGGAACATCATTCGCAAAATCTGACGTCGGCTACGGGGACCGGGAGTGCATCATTTCCGGCGGACTTGGAGTCACGCAGGTCAGCTTCAAAGGGAAAAATTACTGGGTCTGCTGTAGTGGTTGCAAAGCAGCCTTTGATGAAGACCCCGCAACGTGGATTGCTGAGTATGAAGCTAAGAAATCTCCGAAAGAAGGCTCGTAACCATCCGTTTAGCAACGGCACGCCAAGCATACGCCCAGTTCAAAAGCACGATCAATCTAAGAAAATGAGACCACAGCGCATAAAAAAGGCAGCGGTAGGCGGGCTGTCCTACCGCTGCGGGAAGAGTGCTGCCGAAAGCGGGCCAACCTCGACAGCAAACGAATAATAGATCGCACACGAAGTAATTCAAGGGGAAGGTTCGCAAAAAACGGACCTTTTCAGAAATACACTTCAATGCAGATGTCCTCAATCCTGTTTCGCTAGTCAATAAACTAGCGAAACAGTTTCTTCACATATTAGAAAAAATGAATATTTCGATCACGGATGGCCTGACCCTCCCACAAAAAGCGGCTGTTGAGCACGTTGATGGACCGCTTTTGATCGTTGCTGGCCCCGGTTCAGGCAAGACCCGCGTCGTCACGCGACGACTGGCAAATCTAGTCACGACCGCTGGCATTTCACCGCGAAACCTGTTGGCGATCACTTTTACGAACAAAGCCTCCAAAGAAATGGCAGAACGCGTTCAATCGCTTTTGCCTGGGTCAAGGATCTGGGTCAGTACGTTTCACCGATTCTGTGCGCGGTTGCTTCGCGAATACGGCGAGATGGTCGGGATCAAGTCGACATTCTCGATACTCGATACAACCGACCAAAAGCAAATGATGCGGTTAGTTCTGAACGATCTCGACTACGACACGGTTCATTACGCGCCGAATAAAGTCCTGTGGAGAATCAGCAACGCCAAGAATGATTTGATTTCTCCGGATCAGTTCAATTCGCGGTATGAAGACTCAATCGCTGATCACTGGCAGGCTGTCATCCGACGAGTCTATCCGGCCTACCAGCAACGGATGCTGGAATCGAACGCCGTTGACTTCGATGACTTACTGGTTCACACAGCAACTCTTCTGGCAGAGAATCCGGAACTCCGCAAAGATCTGGGCGAACACTATCGCTACATTCTTGTCGATGAATATCAGGACACGAATCTCGCGCAATATCAAATCGTCGCTGCACTCGCACAACAACACGGCAACCTCTGCGTGACTGGTGATCCAGATCAATCGATCTATGGTTGGCGGGGAGCGAGAATCGAAAACATCCTCCGCTTCGAACGTGACTTCCCGACCTCGAAGACGATTCGCCTCGAACAAAACTTCCGCAGCACGCAGGCAATTTTACGCTCGGCAGATTCACTCATTGCGAATAATCAACAACGCAAACAGAAAAGCCTGCTGACCGAAAACGACGAGGGCCAACCGGTTCAACTGCTTTGTTTCCAAGACAGTCGAGAGGAATCCGAAGGAGTCGCTCTTAAGATTCGCGAACTTGTCGATTCCGGCGAATTTAACTGGAACCAGTTCGCAATTTTCTACCGCGTGAACGCCCTCTCTCGACAATTGGAGATGGCAATGATGCGGCACCGAATTCCCGTTCAAGTCGCGGCAGGCGTCGCCTTTTATGACCGTGCGGAAATCAAAGACCTGCTGGCGTACCTCAGACTCATCGAGAACGCCGCCGACACAACGGCATTTTTACGGGTTGTGAACAAACCGCTTCGAGGGCTTGGCAAAACTTCGCAGAACCGACTCCTTCGCTGGGCTGAGGAGAATCACCTCACTCTTCTCCAGGCTGCCGTTCGTGCGAAAGAAGTCCCGAAACTCTCCAAGCGTGCGATTTTCGGTTTTCAACGATTCGCTGAAATGATTGACGGCTTCTCACTCGCCAACGCTGGTTCCGTCGGCGACCTTCTCGTCGAAGTTGTGGAGAAAACCCGCTACACCGCCGCCTGGTCAGGCTCTTACAATGAGTCAGACACCGAAAAAATGGCGAACGTTGAAGAATTCATCGGCGCCGCTCGACAATATGACGAAGCACTCGGAGATGAACGCAGCCTCCAAGGATTCCTCGAACAAACCGCACTCGTCAGCGATACCGACTGGATTTCGGATGAATCCGGACAGGCCACACTGATGACCATGCACGCTGCCAAGGGACTCGAATTTCCAGTGGTCTTTGTGATCGGTGTTGAAGAAGGCTTGATCCCGCACGAACGCGCCCTGAAAGAAGGTGACCGACGCGAAGTTGAAGAAGAACGTCGGCTGTTGTTCGTCGGCATGACACGCGCCGAGAATCGGCTCTACCTGACGGAATCTCGCGTCCGCGCGATGCACGGTCGCAACGTTCCGACAATTCGTAGTCCGTTTTTACAAGAATTCGAATGCCAACGTGTCGAATTCGGCGGTGATGGTTTCTTCGCAGACGAAGAATGGCGGCAACCCACGCATGATGTTTCCAAGCTCGCCGACATCCCTACCCTACCGAAACTCATGACAGGCGCATCACTGCTCAGCGGCGACAAAACGGCGGCAGAAATCCCAACCGGCTTCGCAATCGGAACACAAGTCCGCCACCCCCGCTACGGTCTCGGCACCGTTGTCGATGTCGGCGGATTCGGCGCCAAGCGGAGCATCACCGTCAAGTTCCCCACCGACGACCGCACCGAAACCTTCATCGCATCGAAAGCTCCGCTGCAACCGGTTGGGTGACTTTGAGGCATCTCTTCGTGCCACCTTACTTGTAGGCCAGAATCTCATTCTTGGATGAATTCATCGATTGGTTCGTTATCGGAAAAAGATGAAACCGACGTCGAATCGTCGTAATACCCCAGGCCAGGTTAACATTCTGTGGAAGACGAATACCAAAAATTGTTGTAACACTTTGGCACCTCGCGCATTGATATTCACAGAATGACTGAGAACCATCAACCAGACCGGAATGATCTGGCAGATAGTTTGGTCAGTTCCGCTCGAACGAACCGTGTTGCGTTTGGCGAGCTGTTCGATCATTTCTATCCGCTCATTTTCGCATACTGCATGCGACGATTAGTCGTGCGCGCAGTCGCAGAAGATATCGCATCCGAAGTCTTCCTCAAGGTGGCCGCAAGCATTCGTGAATTTTCCGGCCTTTGCGTGGAGGACTTTCGTCGATGGCTGTTTCGCATCGCAACCAACGAAATCAACGCTCATCTCCGGCAGTCGATCCGCCGTCAAGAGCTACTCAAAGCAGCCACTCAGATCGGAACAATCAGCATCAGCGTAAGTACCTCGTTGCTGAACGACGAAACCCTGATCGATTGGCAAGACCTGTACGAAGCGTTAGACGAATTAACGGAGCGCGAGCAGTCGATCATCTCGTTGCGATTCTTCGGCGGCCTGAAACACAATCAAATCGCCGATGTCCTGGAACTGAATTCGGGAGCGATTCGCGTCGCACTGAGCCGTGCCCTCAACAAGCTCCGCGACCGCCTCCGTGATCACGACATTCCTCGGCAACCGGCCTCTGAATCGCCGAGTGGAGATTAACGAAATGAGTAACAATCAACATCACGACTGGGACAAATTATTCGATCAGTTGCCGCTTGATGCGACCGTTCGCGATGAGCAGCGGGAACAACTCAAGTCAGACGCCTTGGAAGTCTTCGACAACGAACAAACTCCGCCTACTCGAAAAACAACACTCCAGACCATAGGACACACTCTCATGAAATACAAAGCCCCCCATTGGACGACCGCCACAGTTCTCATCGCAGGAATGTTCTGGATGTTTCAATCCAGTAGCGATCCAGCTTTTGCAGTGGATGCTCTCGTTGAAAATATGATGAAGGTAAAAACAGCTCGCTATGACATCGTCACGAATGTTGACGGCCTACCGACGCAGAAGATGAAAGCGTTTTTCCTCGAGCCTACTCATATGCGACAGGAAATGCCCGGCGGCTATATCAATATCTCCGACTGGACAGCCGGTAAAATGATCGGTCTCAATACGAAGACCAAGCAAGCCACCGTGTTCAACTTGATGAATATCTCTGAAGAAGCCAAAAAAGGAATGCAGTATGGGAATCAGTTTGAGGTGCTTCGTCAGTCCTTGCAAGCCGCGACAACCGATCCGAATTCCAAAGTCGTTCCACTGGGTGAGAAGCAGCTCAACGGCCGCACGGTCATCGGAATTCGCTTTGAAAATCCAGGCATGCCAATGACTCTTTGGGCCGATCCCGAAACTCAGTATCCCGTTCGCATTGAGTCAACGATGGTTGGACCTCCGAAGACCAAACTCGTGATGAAGAACTACGAGTTCAATGTCGAGTTAGACGAATCTCTGTTTAGCTTGGAGATCCCAGATGGGTACGAAGTGATCGAAACCGACATAGATGCTTCACCAGCAATTGAGAGCGACTTCATTACGGCACTACGCATGTGCTGCGAGGCTGCGGACGGCGAGTTTCCGACAGGCTTGGACACGGTTTCCATCGGAAAGTACTCGGCAATGTACCTCCAGCACATAGGCGCTGATCTGGAAAAAGGACCGACCGGTAAGCAATTGCAGGAAATCGTGAAACTTGCGCGCGGCTTTCAGTTTGTCGCCATGCTACCGAAAGAATCGAATGCTCACTATGCCGGTACCGGGACCAAACAAGGTGACAAGCAGCGCGCAATTTTCTGGTTCAAGCCTGCCGACTCGGAAAAATACCGTGTCGTGTTTGCCGACCTAACGATCAAGGAATCGGACGAACCGCCAGAGGTTACTGGTGCAGTCAAACTCTCTAAGTAAGGAAGGGAGTGACCTAGCCAAGTAGATTGTAATTTTAGTAACAGCAGAGTGAGTGAAGTACACATATTTCCGACACAAGATAGGTTTGCGTACGTACTCCACTATTGACCAAGCTTCATCCACTCAAATTCACGGCAGGCGATAGGAATGTACGAACTCATGAACAAATCAGTTGAGATGCCTCTCTTCTTTGAGTACATCCTGTAGCCAGGCGCGGGCATGTCGGCGATACTCACTAGTGCGATGCATCCAGAGGTCAGTGTGCGGGTGAATGTACGGGCCTTCGGGGAAATCAAAGATTTTGCGAGTGGGCACGCCCAGGAAAGTGAAACGTGCCAGGTCCAGATGGTTGATCAGATAGTCATCTCGCACCACGCTCGCACCTTGGCCGCATATGAGTACAGGCCGGTCCTTGAGGCGGGCGAGACGATTCAATGCCGAATCGCGGTCGCTTTCGGGATACCCCCATGTCCTCTGACCGTCAAAGTGATCGTGAGTGAACATACCTTTCCACAGGGCCGCAATTTCGTCGTCGGCAAGGCCGATGTAGCTTGCACCGATGGCGCCTCGGGAGAAGCCGCAGACGAATACGCTCTCCATATCACCGCCGAATTCTTTGCAGATGCGCGGTAGTTGGACTTTGCAGTAATCCACAGTCGCC
>JAJDEL010000717.1 GCA_029259835.1 Planctomicrobium sp.
GAATACGTGGCTGACCTCTGCAGCCAAGGCACCTCAACCCAGGCCATCCATTGAGAGTCCCCCATGAAAATCGCTCCTGCTTCTCAACCAGAAAAATGCGTTACTTTGACTGCGCCACCCCGAGGAAGGACATTATTTCGCGACAGCCTCGCGCAATCAAGCCGACGACAGTCAGAAACAGTGGATTCACACAGATTCACTCATCCGTGTGGCAATCAGCACGCTGGCGAGGGCAATCGCTGCGGTTTCGATTCGAAGAATATGAGGAGCAACGCAAACCGGCTTCGCCCCCCAACTTCGCAACATTTCCAATTCTTTGTCCGTTAGCCCGCCTTCTGGACCAATGATACCGAGAACCATTGCGGCGTTGAAAGTCATGCCTTGAAGCGGCGATTCGACTTGAGGAGTTGGAGTGCAGCCGAAGAAAATTTCGCCCTTCGCAGCCTCACTCTCCTTTAAAGATTCAATCTTTTGTACATGTTGAATTTCCATCAAGTGATTCCGTCCTGACTGCTTGCACGCACTGATCATTGTCTGGTGCAGCTTTTCCAGCTTCTTCTCACCTGGATCAACAACAGACCGTTCCGTTTGAATCGGAATGATCTGGTGGACTCCAATCTCGGTTGCCTTTTCGACAAGCCAGCGAAATCGATCTCCTTTAGGTGGAGCGACCGCAAGCGTGATCAACGGAACTGGTCGGGGTTTGGTTTCTGGTTGCGTGATCAAATCCAGCGAAACATCTCGCTTGGAAATGCTCTCAACGATTGCCTGTGCTGCCGCCCCTTGTCCATCAAAGAGTTCAACCTGATCACCGGATTGCTTACGCAGGACTCTCGATAAGTGATGTGCTTCGGTGCCGGTTAATATGACATCGCCATTCCAGTCACCAGCATAGAAAAAACGGTCGGCCATGAGTGATGTTTCGCAAGATCGAAGCAGAGTTGATAAAAATTTTCACATGGTTGCGACTTACGGTGATTCTTCTGAATCAGTTGCTTCGGGAGACCCTTGTGTTGGTGAATCTTCCGGCAGGGCATCCTTGGAGGGAACAATCGGTGGTGGAAATTCTCCCGACTTCAAATCATTAATGCGACCGATGATCAAATCGGCAGGCAAGATGTACGATGAAGTCCGTCCTGCTCTGGCAATGTTTATACCAATCGCTTTCCCGTCGAGATTCACAACAGGGCCGCCGCAGTTCTCCGGCTTCAAAACCGTATCATGTTGAAAAACCGCTTCGAATCCATCGCGGCGAAAACTAAGTGGTCCGCCCATTTGTTCCTGAAAGGAAATTCGCGAAAGAAATTCACCGAAGGGGTGAGTGAGGGTGGCGGAAACAGAGAGTGTTTCTTCCCCACGAAGAATTTCCATGACAATCGTATCACCCGGTCGGAATTTCCCGATGGTCTCTTTCAAATGCTCCATCCCTCGAACAGGAGTTTTGTTGATTTTCAAGACCCGATCCTCCGGAAGTAATCCAGCAGCAGCTGCCCCGCTGTTGGGGTAGACTTTCTCGATAAATACGGTTTCCGCCTCTCCCATCAGTATTCCTAATAGTCCACGAACATTTGTTGCCGGAATCTCACGACGATGAACACTGACAACACCAACACCTATCGGGATCTCCGTGGGACGAACAGAAATCACCCATTCGCCGAGTTTCGGATCGTCTGTCTCCCACTGCACACTCGATAATTTGTCCACATCAATTTTCAGCAAGGCCAGATCAAGTTTGACGTCGTACCCGATGTACTCAAATGGGACACGTCGTCCATCGTCAAGTTCGCAAAGTTTCGCATCTGAAATTTGGCTTGCCTTAGTAACAATCCAACCGTCAGGATCAACAATTGCACCGAGTGCGACGACTTCCTCACCTGAAAACAGGGAAACGGCCCATTTTTGTTGCTCCTGGGTCGCTCTAGAAAACGCTTTGCGAACCTGACGTCCTTGCGTCCAAAATGGTTTCCGAAGTTGCTCTGCCACCTCTTCGGCGAAAGAAGCCTTTACAAAACTGCCAGAAATCAAGGTCAACCATAGAGACAGCACCAAGATATGAGAGAAGAGATTCAATTGAGCCATACGTCTCACCAGTAAACATTGTCCGTACAAAAAAGCAGTAAGTTGCTTAAGAATCACGATCCAGAATGAGCGTTCTGAGGAGAATCGTCAAGGCATTTTCCCTGACAGCGCAACTCAAGGAAAAAACTAAGAGTATCAGCCATGGATGGTCAATGATGAGCACGGATGAAAAAACAAAGGAAAGTGACTTTCCGACTTCCGTTTTGCACCGCGAATGAACGCAAAGAGACGCTAATTTCTTATTTCGGTATGCGCGTGCATTGGCGCCTATTCTTAGTTTCTCTTCCATCTTAAAAAGTAGACGGACTGGAAGTTTCAATCAAATTCGAGAGGGACTTTTTCGTTCCCCTCCCTCGCTTGCTTGGCTCCTACTTGTCATCAACGTTAGACTTCGTTCTTCCCAGAGTTTTTGTCTAATCACATTTCATGGCGACTACTGATGAGTATCTACCTCGGAATCGATATCGGCACCAGCGGAACCAAAACACTTGCGATTCAGGAAGATGGTGAAATCCTCGCTTCAGCGACGGTCGAATATCCTCTTTACAGTCCAGAACCTGGATGGTCGGAGCAAGATCCTGATGACTGGTGGGAAGCCTCCGCCGAATCCGTCCGTTTGGTTCTGCAGAAAGGAAATCTCTCCCCGAAAGAAGTCAAAGGAATTGGACTGAGCGGGCAGATGCATGGGTCTGTCTTTCTTGACAAAGATCGCAACGTCATTCGCCGGGCATTGTTATGGAATGACCAACGCACAGCCCGCGAATGCCAGGAGATTGAAGAGCGAGCCGGTGGGCGAACGGCCCTCATCGACATGGTTGCC
>JAJDEL010000718.1 GCA_029259835.1 Planctomicrobium sp.
CACCAGGGAAAATAACAAATTCTGACAACGAAATTGTTATTTCGTTGTCAATTCAATTTTCCCCAAGTCGACAGGTTCACCTTCCTTGACCGTTACTTTGAACTCAGACTTGTCAGGGTTGAGGTATTTTTTCTTTAACAGGTCTGGACCACCGTAATTGCCTGCGATGAGATTCATCTTACCCCACATGAAAGTCAGTACGTAATCACCTGGAGGAAGTCCATCGCCCGATTCATAAGTTGAAATTTCAAATTTGCCATCTTCCATTGTCAGTGCAGAAGAGATCGTGGGATGCTCCTGGTCCATGCCAGCGACGTTGTGGCACTCGACTTTCAGGGGGGTTTTTACTGGAACGGGAACACCATCAACAAACACTTGACCGGTGACAACGGATGTCTGTTTACGGAAAGGTTCTGGTTCACTTGAGCATCCTGGAAGAGTACATGCCAAGACCATCAGAGTCACAAAGGATTGGCGCGCGAAGAGCCGCTGCCACGGGGTACCATTGCTACTGAGCATCATCCAACTTTCAAAATATGAGGGACTAGAAATTCAAACTCATCGTCAGATTCAAAACAAAAGCGACTGACACGCACACGGTCCGATCTGAACCAGTCCGTGATCAGTCGCTGAAAGATTCCGGTCGAATGTTTCTAAAACTCGCCGATCGTTTCGCCCTTGGCGCGGGTGACTAATCCGGCGAGATTACCAGCATCAATGCTCTCGCTTAAAAACCGGACGGCTCCATCACCCAGCAAGACTTGTGATCCGCCTGTGTGGAAACTGTAAAGTCCTGCACCGCGAGCGTTCGAACAGTTAATCGCACATGGTCCGCCACTCGGAGCGAATGGAGATGGAGTGCCATCGTACAAGGCTCCGGCAATCCACATTTCGCCGTTGAGAATGTCTCCCCAGCCTCCACCATTGACAGTACCTAAAGCGGCGGAGAACGTAGTATTCACGATTCCGTTATCGTCAAAAATATCTGTGCCGCCAACTCGTTCTCCAACGAGAATCGTGTTCGAGGTTCCATCTGTAATGTCTCGCATCCTCGCGGTCGCTCCGCTCGCGACAGAAGGGTTTGAAGGATCAACACCTACTGAATTTAATGCTCCACCACGCGAACCGCCAGCATTCCCGGCATAGGCCACATTCGCAAAACCTGATCGGACACCGTTTGTTGTAATGTAATCTGATCGTGCAGCTGTGTAAGTGATCGGGAATCCAGCCGGAGACAAGTCATAGTCATGCGTCGGTTCACTTGGCGTTGAAGGGCAAATGTAAACGGAAAGAGGAGTTGCTATGACTTCCAGATTCTGTTGAATGCTTAGTGTCGGACCAAATCCAAAGGCTGCCGCTCCATCAAAAGGAGGAACGCTCGAATCCCACTTTTCCCAGAGAGGAGCTTGATCAAGATACGGGAGGATCTGAACGCCCCAGGGTGACGCATTAAAGTCAGCGCCCAGCATCCATGCAAATGGGAATGCTGTGTGAGTGTCATGATAGTTGTGAAGAGCAAGCCCGATTTGTTTCAAACTGTTTTTGCACTGAGTCCGACGAGCAGCTTCACGGGCCTGTTGCACAGCCGGTAACAGCAGTGCGACGAGAATTGCGATAATCGCAATCACGACAAGCAATTCAATGAGGGTAAATCCCCTCGCACGTTTCGAGAAAGAAGAGTTGGGTCGCATCGGGAGTCCTCCTAAAAAAATAGCAATAAATAAAATTGAATGGTCCTGCCCGACATTCAACCGACATTCATTATTTACAGTTCAAATTGAGAAGCGTAAATCACGAACTGGCTGCCGATCGCATGTCTATTAGTTGTAACGCTGAGTGTCTCCTGATTCAACGTTGAATTAGGATTTTCGTTGACCAGATTCGATAGCAATCGTGATTTTTTCCAATAACTTAGGCGCATCCTCAAAAAACGGCAACTGGACAGACTTGAACTCCTAATACACTCATTGGAGTTTTTGACCGATACTTGGTGAAGATGCGGGGAAATGAACGATTCGAACGCCTAATTTCTACTCTTTGAAGGCATCATTTCAGCGGCAAATAGATCTCCGTTTTCAATTCCGCCGGTGGTGTTTCGCAGGGGGCATTTCTATAAATTTCGAACGTGCCGTGCTTGCTTTGTTTGAGTTTTTTATAGCGCGCGTGTTGGTTGGCGGCGCTCCAGGCGTTACCCAGATTGTCATAGCTGCCAATGTGTACTGTGACAAGCGCTTGAACCTGTGGAATCGACCAACTCGAAAGTCCGGACGGAACTTCATTCACATTCGCAGGAACGACAAAGCCGCTGGTATAATCAAAGACGCCTGTTTTGAAATCAATCTTGTGGTACACCGAAAGACAAGCTCCATCACAAGGAATCTTGTTCTGCTCAAGTATCTCAACCACTTCGGCGAACGCCGCTTCCATCGATGGGCCAATTTCACTGAGCGTGCTAGTTTTGCGAATGCCGATCATCTGGAATGGTTCAACAGATTCCACGCCTCGAACCGTTGTCGTGGAAAGAATTTCACCTGTCTCGATCCACTCCTTGAGCATTTTTAATCCACGGTCGTAGTCCATACCGATGAAGGTTTTCATCATCGGGATCATCCAGAATAAAAACCACGGCATTGAACCCTGCATGTGCCAGGTGATTTTTGTCTGATCATCGACGGATTCAATTTCAAAGGATGCATTCGCTTTGGATTTGAACGGTTTCGTAAAACGGAGTTCATCTTCAATGAGCCGATTCGGTTCGAGGTTCTGATGTTCCACTTCGCCTGCCCCGACGATTTCACCGTCCCAGGCATAAACTGCACCCACGGAAGATGGCTCGCCAGTAATCGTCACCTTCGCATCTGGCTCAGCGCACAGCCAGGGAGACCAGATGGTCCATGTGCCGTAGTCGACGACTGTGTCATAGATTTTCTCTGGAGAAGCGCCGATGTGAATGGATCGCTGAACTTGAAATTTTGGCATAGTGAAACCTCGATGACGTGCCTGGAATAGTGTTGGCTCTCCATAGCAGAAAGCCGGAAGACCAAGACTTCTCGCGATTGCGAGCAAAGAATAGGCTACAAAGAGTGTGGCTGGTTCAGCAACTCAGAAACTATCTCGAAATTGTTCCCCGGCATGAGCCGCTGGCCACGGGCTTTTTGGAGTAGTGCAGAATTCGTAAATCGCCCGACGCTAGCGCGTTCGGCTCATAGCGTGGAGAATAACCTGAGGCCATTTTGCGAATGCTCTGCGGTTGAGGAGAGTTCCGAAAAAGGTGGGAGTCGGATCGAATTGCTTCGCACCGACTCCCGTCCCTCTCTCCCTACAGCGCTTGAAAATTCGTTGTGCGTGAAATGTGTTGAACGCGGTTTGTTTCGCCACACTCTTGAAGTGTGTGGGAAAGGATTTTTATCAATTAGCCGTTATTTGCTTTGTATTCGAGTTCTTCGTAGGAGTGCGTTTGCATGTTTGCTTTTGCTTGCTTGATTCTTTGTTGCATCTCAGCGTGACCGGTCATTTTATCGCCGCGGCGTTCGCCATTTACCAGAACAGTGCCAAGCTCTGTCACTTCAACGAGGTCACCATCTCCGACAGTTCCAGAAGATTCTCCATTGATGACCAGGCGCCCGGATTCACTGAGTACAACAAGTTCCGGCGAGTCGTACATCAGCGAGCCATTTTCACCTTTCACAATCGCGTGCGTTCGATTGTCACGGTGAATGCTGTAGCGAATTCCATCGTGCGTGCCAGTCCATGTCAATGAACTGCACGACGGAGTGAGCATCGTCAAGGTGATGACGATGAACAGTCCGAGTTTTGTAAACGTTTTGTTTGGCATAAGTAGGGAGTTGGTAGTGGAGGAGTTTGTGGTCCGGAAATTGATTTCGGGACTGTTCCTAACGACTTCTCACTTTTTTGTGATGACGATTTATATGTTTCAGCTCAGGGAAAGGTTGGTAGTCGATCCGATCCGAAAACCTTACCGACTACCATTCCCTCTCTCCCTACGCTGCATTGAACTGGAGTTTCAGGGTTGGGTATTAGGAATTAATTATTGAATCTTCAGGCTAGCGACTCCGAGGATGGCTAGCAGGGCTGAGCCGATCCAGAATCGTGTCACAATTTTAATTTCGTGTTGTCCTTTGAAAACGAAATGATTGTGCAACGGACTACAGGCGATCAGTCGTTTGCCTGTCATTCGAAACCACCCGACTTGGGCGATCACGCTGAGTGTTTCGATGACGAAAACCCCACCGGCTATGACCAACACGACTTCCTGTCGAGTCACCAGAGCCGCCAGAGCGAGGAGTGCTCCAATCGGCAGCGAGCCAGTGTCTCCCATGAAGACTTGTGCTGGATAACAGTTGAACCACAAAAAACCTAGGACGGCTCCGACTAAGGCACCGATGACAATGCTCAATTCTCCGGAGCCTGCCATGTATGGAATGCTCAGGTATTCCGCCATGACCACGTGACCAGCGAGGTAAGTCAGTGCGACAAACGCCGTGCCGACAAAAATGACACATCCGCTTGCCAATCCATCCAGACCGTCTGTCAGGTTGACTCCATTTGAAGTTCCGACGAGCACTAAAGCTCCCCAGAAAATGAATCCGGCACCGAGCCAGATACCGTATTGACCAATCGGCCAGATCAATTCCAGACCGTGCGCTCTGTCTCGTTGTTCAAAGTACAACCACGTTGCCGCGATTCCGGCGAGGACAAGTTGAACGATGAATTTCTGCTTCGCTTTGAGTCCGCGTGTTTTTTTTTCAATTTTGGTCCAGTCATCGACTGCCCCAAGTGCTGCAAACGAAACTGCAACGAACAAACCAAGTTGAACGTATGTATTCGTCAGGTCTCCCCAAATCAGAGAGGCAATGACAATCGCAGCGATAATAAACAGTCCACCCATTGTCGGCGTGTCCTGCTTTGCGGCGTGTAGTTGGTTGAGTGTTTCTGACGCACTATCGATTCGTTCTCTGCACCGAGCTTTTAACCAGCGAATCGCCAATGGACCTAACAGGATGGCGGCTAAAAACGAAGTCACCGCAGCCATGGCGGTGCGTGCCGTGAGATAGACACGTGAATCGCCAGAGGCATGCTGTTCCATTTGTTCCGCCAACGGAACGAGGTGTTGCAGCAACCAGGGGATCATTGAGGAGGGAGGGGTTGAGTAGTGGGGGAAAAGGAGGGATGAGGAGTTAGGAATTGGGATTCAGAAGTTAGGATCGAGCACCATTGCTAAATCCTATTTCCTGTATCCTAACTCCTTAAACAAAGAATCCTGTTGCGAAGCAGCGATATGGAAGTGATTGACCCAGGTAACCACTCTGCCCTACGCCTGTAGTGCTTTCCGTTCCAATGAACGATGCTGAAGAAGTCCCGCAACCTCAACAGCAGCGCAACAGGATTCAAGTTTAGGAGTTGGGAATTAGGTTGACGGGGAATGACTGGGGAGGTCACCAAGGAATTGATTACGCGACTTTACGTTGAATTGATTCTTGAGGGGGATTTCTTGCGGATTGCTGCTCTGCTAAGTGTTGGATTTTTGGGATGAACGATTCCATTTTCATTCCACGTGAACCTTTAATCAGGATCACATCGTCTGGTTCTAACCACAAATTTAGCAACATCATTGCAGTTTCCTGATCGCGACAGGTTCCCAGGCAGCCGGCATCCATGCCGTTTTTTCGTGCGCTTCCTGCGACGTTTGCTGCCTGCGAACCAATGGCAATCAGGCGATCAATTTTTGATCGCGTGATTTCTTCTCCGAGTAAATGGTGGAAATCTTCGCTCCATTCTCCCAAGGACAGCATGTCACCTGTGAGAAGAATTCGTTTTCCGTTGGTTTGCCAATCCTTCAACGTGCGGCACGCCGCAGACATTGACATCGGATTCGCGTTGTAAGTGTCGTCGATGACTGTCCAGGGACCGATTGAAATTGTCTGGCATCGCCCCTGAGTTGAAGTGAATGTTTGCAAACCCTGTTGGATCTCTTCGTCTGTCATATCAATTTGACGGGCAACAGCGATGGCAATCAGTGCTGCTGTCAGGTGATGTTTTCCGTTGACCGGTACCGTGAACGTTGTCGATTCAATGCGAAACTCCAGTTCGCCATTTTTAACGACGACGTCCGTGGCAACCAGATCGTTCTGTTTTCGTTCACCAACAAAGGTGACTGGACAAGTCGCACGGTCCTTCAGTTGTCGGACATTGCGGTCATCTCCATTGAGAATTGCGAAACCTGCGGCAGGCAGGCGTTCGAGTAACTCTCCTTTTGTGTTGATAATATTCTCGTACGATCCGAACTCATCGAGATGGCTCGGTCCAATGGATGTGATCACTCCAACTTCGGGATGAACAACTTCCGTCAATTCCGCAATCTCACCTGGCCTCGATGCGCCCAGTTCGAACACCCCGAAGTCGTGATGGTCTTCGAGTTGCAACAGACTTAAAGGAACGCCAAATTGATTGTTGAAATTTTGCGGACTTTCAACTCCCTGAAATCGAGCAGAGAGAACCGCGGTAATCATCCTTCGTGTCGTTGTTTTTCCAACACTTCCAGTCACGCCGATGACCAGAGCGTCGAATTGTCGTCGGTACCAGTCGGATAAATCCCACAACGCCATGAGTGAGTCTTGAACGCGAATCGTACGATCTGTTTGTTCAAATTTTTCTTCAACAACGGCAGCGAATGCACCGTTTTGAAACGCATCGTTCACGAATGAGTGACCGTCGTGTGAATCTCCTTCCAATGCCCAGAACAAATCCCCAGGCTGAATCCGACGTGAATCGATCTCGATCCGTGCGAACGAATCGATCTGTTCGGGAAAACCGATGGGAATTCCTCCCGTCGCCGCAATCAGTTCGTCGAACTTAATTGCACGCATGACACTGGTTCCAACTTGTATTCATGAAGCGCTGCATTATCCCGCCACTTTCGCAGGAAAGTTCGTCAGGTCAGTTTCGCGAATCGCCTGTTGAATCAATTTTCTGCAAACCGCGACATCGTCAAAGGGAAGGCTTAGATCCCCGATGAATTGGTATTTCTCGTGGCCTTTACCGGTGACGAGAATCGTGTCTCCGGCTTGTGCCTGGCGAATTGCGGATTGAATCGCATTCTCGCGGCAGACTTCGATTTCTGGTTCTGTGTGTGTGGCACTGAATCCAGCCAGCATGTCTTCGATAATTGATTCTGGTGACTCACTGCGTGGGTTGTCACTGGTGAAGATGACATGGTCTGCAGCAGCAGCGGCTTGACCCATCGCCGGGCGCTTTGTGCGGTCGCGATCTCCTCCGGCTCCACAGACCAAAATTGTTCGACCAGGGGTGATGTGGCGAACAGTGCTCAGAGCATGAGTGATCGCATCGTCGGTATGGGCGTAATCAACGAAGACTTGGAAATCCTGTCCGCATTCGACTGCTTCCATGCGACCAGGGACCGGTCCGCACGCTTTGATCCCGGCACTGATTTCTTCTGTCATCAAACCCATATGAATCGCACCACACGCTGCGGCAGCACAATTCAAAATGTTATGCCGACCGATCAGCGATGTTTCGCACTCGATCCTCTCGACACCGTAGTGCAAGCGAAAACGAGAACCGGTTGAACTCATTTCAATGATTTCCACCGAGACATCAGAATCGTCCGAACACCCGTATGTCAAAACGCGAACGCGGCGATCCTGATCGGGAAGTAATTTTTGCCAATACAGGTCATCCGCATTGAGAATCAAAATACCACCTGGTTTGATGTGGTCAATGATTTTCGTTTTTGCAGCGATGTAAGCATCAAGACTCTTGTGATAGTCCAGATGGTCGTGGGTAATGTTTGTGACAATCGCAACATCGAGTCCCACGCCAGCGGGACGCGACTGGTCCAGTGCATGGCTTGAGAGTTCAAGAACTGCATATTTTGTCTCTCGATCTCGCATCGCTGCGAGGTGTCGAGCCAAAGACATCGCATCAGGCGTTGTGAGCACGGAAGGCTCGGAATCAACGCCATCGGTGTTTTCAATCGTTCCCATCAGTCCGGTTGGACGTGCGGCATGTTCGAGAAGGGACCGCAAAATCCAGGTCGTCGTTGTTTTGCCATTCGTGCCAGTCACCCCTGCAATTCCCATTCGTCGGGAAGGATGACCATACATGCCATGACAAATCTGACCGTAAGCTTTCGGAACGTCGGAAACGATACATTGAGGAAGGGAAACGTCCGCGAGTGGGAAATCAGTGAGGATCGCCGCGGCCCCGCGTTGAAGGGCTTGGGGAATAAAGTGTTTACCGTGAGTACGGCTGCCAGGCAGAGTGGCAAAGAGACATCCCGGAGTACATTCGTCGCTGTGCGCTGCCACCGAAGAAACGATGATTTCGGCACAACCAACGAAACTGGCTGAGGGGATCAGCCCGCGAAGGGCAACTGAACCGGGTTGTCGGAGGGGGGGGAACATTAAATAAAGGGCGTCCTGCCCATCAGCTTGCTCGCGACACATGGCACACGGCAAACTGCGTCGTCAATGACGAATTTCAAGGAAATGTGAAGTGGAAACTGACAGAATTACGAGTGAATTGATTGTCTGAACTTGTGAATTGCGACCGGCGTCTCTTGCCGGTTGAGTGAGAGGCATTCTCATCATTTCTCGAAATCGGTCAACCAGACTTTGATCGAAATTCTCATTTCTACAATCAACCTTGTACTTCTTACACGCCGAGGAACGCAATGTCCTTTTGAGCCGGTGCTGAGAGAGTGCCCCATACCGCAGCCTGTATGCCGTAATCAGCGATGAAGCATCGTTCAAGCCGTTTGGGTTGAGAAGTGACGAGGTTTGCCCTGCAATCTTGCAGCACGATATTGAAAATAAGGCTGACGACAACCACTCTATCGTCTCTCAAGCCGGGCATCCCAAATCGCTGCTGAACCGCAAGTGAGTCCAGAGAACAATTTTGAACCATCAGGTGAGAAAGCTAATCGATAAGCACGAGCGTCTTTCATCGCAAAATTGAGCAGAATGTCGCCGGTCTGAGGATCGAGGATTCGGATCAAATCCTCTCCGTAATCACCGGAATACTGCAAGTCTGAGGTCGCAACGATGCCGCCGGTGCCGGAACTTGAAAGGTAGCACCCCTTTTGATGCGGCATGAGTAGTTTCGAGAGTTGCTCGCCTGTGGATGTATCCCAGGTATAGAGAAACTCATTTGAGGATGTGACGAGTTGTGTTGCATCGGTGTTGAAGTCACCTTTCCACAGTTGTGCAGACTTCGGTTTATTGATCTGTCTTTGTTGCGGTGTTCGCCAGTCGATTGATTTGCGATTTATTTCGACGCCGGTCTTTGCATTGAAGGTCACAATTTCGCTGTCTCCTGTTGCAACGTGAAAGGCTTCGTCCCCAGTATGAAAAGCCATGGCTTCCACGCTCCTGAGTCCAGCTTTGACTTCTTCGTCAGGAGTGGAAAATCGAGGTTCGCCCGATTCAATATCAAATCCATAAAGATGCCAATCTCCCGAGCTGCCATTCGAGGTCGCAACAACTATCGTTTTCCCGTCTGCGGATATCGCACCGCTGCGGGCGCTTTGCTTGAAATCGTGCTCGAATAGTTTTTCCGATCTCTCATAGTTGTATTTGGTAACAATTCCTCGTCGCCGATTCACTGGATCATCACGTGATCCAGCGATGCAGACTTCTTTTTTACCTGGAACAAAGGCAACGAAGCCAGTACGTGCTGTGCTACCAGTAGCTGAAAGAACTGGTGAGAGCTCCTGCTCCCAAACCATCTTGCCGGATGTCGCATCCCAGATTCGTGCGAAGCCATCGGAATGACCAATAACAACAAGCTGACCATCTTCAGACCAGGAGGCTGCCTGCACGCCTGTCCCTTTGTTGGAATCCTGGAAACGCCTCTTGCCTGTCTCGGAGTCGAACAGTGCAAGTCCGCCTCTGTACGGTAAGGCAATGACGTCACCGCGTGGAGAATAGACCGGTTGACGACCCCAAGTCCCCGGCATGTCGGTGCTCCACAATGTCTCTCCAGTCTCGATGTTTCGACACTTCAGTTTTGAAAAGAGCGAAACGACAATCTGTTGACCATCCGGGGAAAGGCATGCGTACCCAAACCCATGTTCCTCTTTTTCGTGTATGTCTCCGATATATTGACCTGTTGAAAGATCCCACATTTTAATCTGTGTCAGGGGAACATTCTTCGCCCCGTATTCAATGCTCGTCTGCTCTCGTAGAATGGTATTCTGACCGACGGAAAGCAGCGTTTTAGATCCCGGAAGTGCGATGACGTCGTTGAGCGGTGGATTAAACGATGGTGTTCCAGCGAGCTTGATCGAAATTGTCTCCTGTCCCGAGTGAACATCGATGATCGAAATTTCTCCTCCATCTATTGGGC
>JAJDEL010000719.1 GCA_029259835.1 Planctomicrobium sp.
AATTGATGCCAGGTGTGTTTTTCAAATGGTACACATCTTTTGATGGAGCAAGCGAGACAATCGATTCCAGGTGGAACTCCCAGTTTGGTCATTGGGTTCTGGACCCCTGGATTGAATTGCACAGTAAGAGAGAAAAATTTACCGAAAGTGAATTAGAACGAGTCAGTGCTGACTTTGCCGACAAAACACATTTCGCCAAGTCAGGATCTTCGTACACGAGGATGGCGGGACCGAGCATGGAAGTGAAAACGGCTATCAAAGAAGGTGCGAAAGTCCTGTTTGTTAGCGTTGGGGACGCGGGTGATGGGAGTGAATTTGATCGCGTTGTTTTTCATAAGCCTCGCGTGACACTGAAAGATGGCAAGACTGTTTACCTGGGTGATCTGGAATTGATTGAAAAACAAGGTGAGGGAAAACTGCATCGCAAGAACTTCCCTGATGGCAAGCCATTTGTCAGTTCAGCTTCCGGCAAGGGAGAGATCGAACACGGATTTTATATCGAGGCTCCCGCATTACTTTCCTTTCAACTGCCAGCAGGCGCAAAAGTTTTTGAGGCGACAATGGGCATGGAGAAGTCTTCTGATGAAAAGGGAATGGTACAGGTTTACGCTTCAGATGCAGAAATTCCCTTTCCCAAAGGAAAGCACACTCAAGCCAAATTTTATGGCGGCCCAGGAAAGGTTCCTTATGAAACAGCGATGAAATGGTGGCGGATCTACGCGGACCTCATCGGTTACGGGAGACGTCCCGGTTCGAAAGAGATGATCGATGTCTCGCTCGATGAACAGGGTCAACTGAAACTGGCTTCGATTCGTCGCGAAATAACGTACGCCAACAGGGAGCCAATTAAGAAATTCTTCAGTTTTGTCAAGAAAAAAGAACTTGGGCATCTTTTGAAAACGAAGACGGGAGAAATGCCTGCTCTCGCGGATCTGGCAGAGAACGACCGCTCTGCTCCTGAGAACCTTTCGGAGGCTGACCAGAAACAGTGGAACGTCTTGAAAGAAGACACCGAAGCATTTCAAAGAAAACTCAATGATGAAATCAGCGGTCATTTATTATCATTTGCGGCGAAGGTTTTTCGGCGTCCTGTCAGCAAAGAAGAAGCTCAGATCATCACTAAGATCTATCAGGGGGCGGTCAGCGAGGCCGACAATTTTCAAAAGGCAGCCCAGTTGGTGGTTCAAAGCTTATTAACTCGTCCTCAATTTCTGTTTCGACTCGAAGACGAGGAGTCTGGGCAAGGTGCTCAACCCATTAGTGATTATGCTTTGGCGAATCGACTGTCGTATTTCCTGTGGAGTTCCATGCCGGATGAAACCTTAATGCGTTTGGCGAAAGAAGGTCGGTTACAGGACGAAGAGGTTCTTGAGGCACAAGTTCTACGGATGCTTAAAGATCCAAAGTCAGTTTCACTCTCGCAAGAGTTTGCCAGCCAATGGCTTGGGTTTCGGAAAATATTGAAAGAGAAAAAGCCGGACCCGAACATTTTTCCAACGTACACAAAACAGCTTGAAGAGAGCATGTACCAGGAGGCGGTCATGACATTCGATGACCTCGTCAAGCAGGACAAAAGTGTGCTGGAAATACTGGATTCGAAAACGGCGTTTCTCAATGAACCCTTGGCAAAACATTACGGCATTCAGGGAGTCAAGGGAGAGCACATTCGCAGGGTTGAATTGAAGAATGCTCTGCGCGGAGGTTTTTTGAGTATGGGCAGCACTCTCGTGGTGACCTCTTTTCCTGGTCGAACGAGTCCAGTCGCGCGAGGTCAATGGGTGCTGGATACTTTGATCGGAGGAAAAGTGCCACCACCGCCTGATAGTGTTGAGGTCGATGAAGCCAAATTGAATGATAAGTCACTGAGCAAAAAGGAACGGCTGGCAGTCCACCGTGATAATCCGAATTGTTCAGCCTGTCATGATCGCATGGACCCTCTAGGATTTTCGCTGGAAAACTTTGACGCAATTGGTCGCTTCAGGAGTAAAGAGGATCATGGTCAGGCAGTAGACGCCGTTGGGGAATTGAAGAACGGACAGCAGTTACAGGGTGTGAAGGATTTGAAGAAATACCTATCAAATGACAAGAAAGATGCCTTCTTGCACCAGATGGCTCAAAAAAATCTGGGCTTCGCACTAGGACGCAGCCTGGAATATTACGATGAAAGCGTGATCCGAGCAGCGGTTGTCAATCTGAAGGAAAATGACCACCGCTTTTCGGCACTTGCTTTAACAATTGTGAAAAGTTACCCATTTCGATACAGAAGAGCGAAGGGATACATTACCGATGCAACGCAATAAACGTAATTGGACTCTCAACCGCAGAACCGTCTTAAAAGGGTTGGGAGGAGTCGCTCTGGGGTTGCCCTGGATGGAAACAATGCTCTGGGGCGCAGGCAGGGAAGAGATTGAAAAAGTTCCTTTGCGGTTGGGTGTCGTTTACCAGCCCAATGGAATCAATCCTTTTGAATGGACACCCAAAGAAACAGGGACCGATTACAAACTTTCAAAAACACTTCGACCACTCGAACCAATTCGTGATGAAGTGCTGGTTTTAACCAACCTCAATCACGACTTGAAGAAAGGTCGTGATCGTCCTACGAGCGGGCATTATGGAGGAACTTCTAAC